>JAYSPO010001390.1:0-7985 GCA_043722015.1 Candidatus Kuenenia sp.
AATACAAAACAAGCGTTGAAGTCTTTTGTGCCATTCATTTCGCTGCAAAGAATGCAAGATGCAGAATGCCGACATTTTTCTGCTATCAATTTTTCTGCTCTTTATTTTCCCGTCGTATATGTTCCTGAGTTTCGTCTTCAAACATGGGTTGCGGGCGAAGCCCGCGTCGGGCATTCCACGGCGATGCCCAGCAGGCGTCGGCCCTGCGGCAACAGATCAAGCCCGAAGACTATGAATCGTGAGGCTCGCGAAAACAAAGCAATCCGAAGAGCGGCGTGCATTCCTATCGCATTGTCGTCTCTCGAACTTCCCTTGCCAGAATTCCCCGATCAATGCCCTGCCAGGGGCGGATGTCGATCTGGTACGGGCCGTGGGCGTCATCGAAACCGCCGTAGTCGCGCTGGTATTCGCTCAGTCGCTGCAGTTTCTGAGCGACTGCAAGCTCGCCGGGATGTCGTGAATTCGGCCCTCGGCCCCAGAGGATCTCTGAGCCGCCTTTGGTTCGCAGTTCATACTCCAGTTCGTCAGCGTCTTCGATTAAGGCAACTCGACGCGGCATCAGAATCGCCGTCAATTCCAGTTCGCTCCACCACGAATCTTTGCCTTCACGTTTCGCATTCAACATGGCAGCGAGTTCCGCCGCGCCACTCACAGCCGGGTCACCCCAGGATTCGCCAAGCTTTCCCATCGGCACACTCGCGACGCGCTCGATCACAGGATATCTCTCGATGTCGGCGTCGGAAAAATCTCTGGCGGGCAGCAGAATGCCGTGGCGATCGATCGGATAATACCCGTCAACACCTTTGACCATCGCCACGGGCTCTCGATAAACGACATCCACGTGAATTCTGGCTGGGTATGTCTTGCGAACGCTGCGGACTTCCTGAACCCATGGGTGAGTATGAAACGCCGCCGCAATTCGTTCACTCAGAGTCGCATCCAGGAGCGATTGATTCTTTTCCAGTCCGGCACGGACAAATACCTGCTGTGCAAGATCCGGTGGAATCCAGGTCGGCGGTGTCGAGATCGAGACCTGCTCCGCCCCGATGCGATACTCGGGGCGATCATTCAGCTTCGGCATCCTGCGTGCCACGACTGGAATCATGACAACCATCATCGCTACAGCAGCCGTGATCATCAACTGCCGCGGACGAAAAAACCATGACGTCACCCGCAGCTTTGCAACGGGAGGTGCCGGTGGTGGTGACGCGGCCGCTTTCGATGCTTTCTTTTTGCCTGTTCCAGAGCCCTTTGCCATGGCAAATCAAATCCGTCCAGAGTCAATAAATCAAAGTCCTCGGAAAGATAACGCATGAATGAGACCGAGGAATTGGTTGCCTTGAGATTCAGTCGTTCGCCCCGGAACTTTTCGTAGACTTTGCCGTGTCGGGAACCCAGCGAAACTCTGCCGATCATTTCGATTGCACTCGGCGAGCGGAGCGGCGTGAGCCCTCCGGTACCTCGTTCTTGTACCGGCAAGCTGACGCATGCCGCTCGCCAATTGTCTCACTCATGACCGCGCGGAGCATAAATCGCGAAGACTCGACAAATTGCCCGCAATCCTGAGTTGATGCCGAATCTCTCCGATTCAGACGGACAGACATGCAAACCCCGATCCAAACATCAGATTCCCGTGTCTTCTGTGAGACGAGCGGCATACCAGTTGACCCGTGTCGCTCAGTCAGGTCCAATTCCCGCCAGAATTGCCCGCGTTTTGCTTTTGTCGATTGGAACCGTTTCGTAATGCCTCGTCAGATTCTTGTGACCGCAGCGTTGCCATACGCGAACGGTCATATCCATATTGGTCATCTTGTGGAATACATCCAGACGGATATCTGGGTGCGTTTTCAGAAGCTACGTGGCCATCGGTGCATTTTTGTGTGTGCCGATGACACGCACGGCACGGCGATCATGATTCGAGCCCGCCGAGAGGGTCGTTCGGAAGAAGCGTTGATCGCCGATATGCGTGAGGCGCACATTCGGGACTTTGCCGGTTTTCAGATTGAATTTGACAATTACGGCAGCACAAACAGTCCGGAGAACCGTCAGCTGTGCGACCAGATCTGGGCTTCCATCCGCAGAGCCGGGCTTGTCAAAACAAAAGACGTTGCACAACTCTACGATCCCGTCGCCGGAACATTTCTGGCTGACCGTTTCGTCCGAGGAACATGTCCAAAATGTGCCGCCGAAGACCAGCCTGGCGATAACTGCAGTCGCTGCGGAGCGGCCTATACGCCGGCGGATCTGAAGAATCCGAAGAGCACGTTGTCAGGAGCAGTGCCGGAAATTCGCACGGCCGAGCATCTCTTTATCGAATTGGAAAAACTGCACGATTTTCTGAATGAGTGGACTCAGGACGGCACGCACCTGCAATCAGAAGTCGCCAATTATCTCAAGGGGCATTTTCTCGGAGAACCGTTGCGAGACTGGGACGTGTCGCGCCCCGCTCCGTACTTTGGGTTTGAAATCTCCGACAAACCTGGTCACTACTGGTATGTCTGGTTTGACGCGCCGATCGGCTACATGGCATCGACGCTGGAATGGTGCCAGAGGAACAATGAAAACCTCGACGACTGGTGGCGAAGCGATTCAAAAGCTGAAATTCATCATTTCATCGGCAAGGACATCACATATTTTCACACGTTGTTTTGGCCGGGCATGCTGAAATCCGCCGATTGCAACCTGCCGAAGAAAGTGCATATCCACGGGTTCCTGACTGTGGGTGGGGAGAAAATGTCCAAGTCCAAAGGCACGTTTGTGATGGGCTCGACTTTCCTCAAGTACCTGCCCTCGGGAGCGCTGCGTTACTATTATGCCAGCAAACTCGGAACGGGTCTGGACGATATTGATTTGAATCTCGAAGAGTTCGTGTCGCGGTTTAACAGCGATCTTGTGGGAAAAGTTGTCAACCTTGCGGCGCGTTCGGCCGGTTTCCTTGCCGGTCAGACTCTGAGCGATGTGTATCCGGACGACGGTGGTCTGTTTGCAGCGGCTGCGGAAAAAGGCGAACAGATTGCCACTTATTATGAAGACTGCAATTACAACGCGGCAACGCGGGAAATCATGGCTCTGGCAGACAAGGCGAACAAGTTTGTCGATGAACGCCAGCCGTGGGTGATTCGGAAAGATCCGGCGAAGGCTGACGAACTGCGTGATGTGTGTACAATCACACTCAATCTTTTCCGACAGATCGTGACGTACCTCGCGCCGGTCTTGCCGGAACTGGTGAAGCAGACTGAAGAACTCCTGAATCGACCGATCGTACAGTGGTCGGAATCACAAACTCCTTTGACAGGGACACCTGTCAGTCCGTTTACGCACTTAATGAAACGCATTGAAACGAAACAGGTTGAATCGATGATCGAAGAGAGCAAAGAAGTGATGGCCGCAGAACAGGGCGCTGCACCGGTCGCTCCGGAAATACCTGCAGTGGTCTTTCATGCCGCTGACCAATGGAAAGACGCGGGCGACGCGCTGGCCAATGAAGCGCTGGCTGGTGAATGCACGATTGACGATTTTGTAAAGATCGACCTGCGTGTCGCGCGAGTGATCGAAGCGAATCATGTCCAGGGGGCGAATAAGCTGTTGCAGTTGACGCTGTCACTGGGGGGTGGCGAAACTCGCAACGTATTTGCCGGAATTAAGGCGGCCTACAAACCGGAAGATCTGGTGGGACGCCTCGTGATTTGTGTCGCCAATCTGAAGCCGCGTCAAATGAAGTTCGGTCTGAGCCAGGGCATGGTTTGTGCCAGCGGCAGTGGTGGGACGGAAGTGTTTCTGTTGTCTCCGGATACGGGATCGGTACCAGGACAACGCGTGCATTAAGTTCAAAAACTCACCTACGATGGACATTCATGTCCGTGGCGTTCCATGCGAAAATGTCGGTGTCACAAGTCCGGATTGTTTTCTTGTTTAACGGCGAGCCGAAGGCGCAGGCAAATCGAGACACCGACGCCTTCGTCTTGCCGTTAAACGAATTCGAAAAATGTCTTCACCATGATGTCCCAGCAACACCCTTCCCGAATGGGCCATCCGGCACCGTCAGTGACGGTGCCCAGTTCGCCGCCGATCTATCAATCGACGGCGTTTGATGTGCCAGACCTCGAGATTCTGGAGAAGATTCATGCGGGAGAACTCCACGGTGATATTTACACGCGTGACAGTAACCCCAACCATACTGCGCTTGCGGAATCCATCGCGGCGATGGAGGAAACCGAAGCGGGAGCGGTGTTTGCTTCCGGGATGGGCGCGCTCGGGGCCATTTTTCTGACGCTCGCGGCCGCCGGCGACCATGTCATCCTTGCCAAAGCCATCTACGGCAAGACCATGCAATTGGCTCATCGGATGCAGCGGTTCGGGATCAGCGTATCGACATTCGACGCGACAACACCAGACGAATTGACTGCATTGGTCACGGACAAAACACGATTCGTGTTGGTCGAAACCGTGTCCAATCCGCTGCTGGAGATCTCGGATATTCGAGTGCTCGCAGATTTGCTGCCCCCGGAGATCCCACTCGTTGTTGACAGCACATTTACCACACCAGAATTGATTAAGCCCTGTCAGTTGGGTGCGTCGATTGTGATGCACAGCGCATCGAAGTACGTCAACGGTCACGGAGATGTGATGCTGGGGTTGGCCGCTGGCTCTGCGGCGCTGATGAAGCGCTTGAACAGCACAGCCAGCGTTTTCGGCCAGAATGCAAATCCATTTGAATCATGGCTGTGTCAGCGCGGATTGCGAACACTGCCGCTGCGGATGAGTCAGATCTGTCGTACGACACTGGAACTTGCTCGGTCATTGAGCGGACATCCGTCCGTGCGGCGTGTCTATCATCCTTCACTGGAGAATCATGTGTCACACGAGATCGCGCAGAGGCTGTATCCGCTCGGAACGGGGGGCATTCTGTCGATTGAACTTGCCGGCAGCGGAATTGAAGTCGTCAACACCTTCATGCGGGCAGCCGCTACAATTCCATTTGCCCCGACGCTGGCTGATGCACGCACGACGATGTCTCATCCAGCATCGACGTCGCACCGTTTCATGTCACCCTCGGCCCGCGCCGCGGTTGGTATTTGTGATGAATTAGTACGAATTTCAATTGGTCTGGAGTCGTTTGAACAACTGCGGGCCGAATTGTCAGCCGCACTGGATATATGCTTAGCGCACCCATGAGTGAGAGAATTGGCGAGCGGCATGCGTCAGCTTGCCGGTACAAAAACAAGGCACCGGAGGGCTCACGCCGCTTCGCTCGCGGGACTCATTTGTGCCCGCGCGAAGTATAGTCGCAATCGATCATCACTTGCGCCGCAACGCGGTGGAGGCTGTTTGGTCAAATTTCTGCCACAGCAGTTCGAGTTGATGGGCGATTGCCTGAGTCGAATAGCCCAGCGTGCGCAAAGTGCCCATCGATGAATTGGTTTTCGTGCATGACACGTCTTCAAGCATCACGAGTTGCCGTATGATGTCGTCGCAGTTGGTCGCCGTGAGCTGAATCGAACAGAACGGGCTCGACCTGAGAACCATAGCACCTGGCTGCGGACGATCAACGATTCTTACGCCGGAGCGAGGTTCAATGCCGAACCATGCCGGCACATGGATATCTTTACGAGCCCACAGAATCAGCCGTGCAGCAACTGGTGGCAAGCTGATCAGTGGACGAGATACATTTTTATCGAGTGATTTTCGCGAACGTACAGACTTCCACCCCAGCGCGGCAAGGTGACGATGAACGATCAGACCCGGTTGCTGCAACTCATACAACATGTGCGAGGCCGTCACCCGCGGATTCAATTCCAGGAACCACGCATGGCTTTGTCTCAGAATAAAGTCAATTCCAAATACCCCGCACAAGCCGGAACGTTCTACAAGAATTCGTGCGGCTTCCAGCACTTGCTGAGTCACCTGTTCACCAGGATCGACCGGCCCGACATTGCCGCAGAACAGGAATCCCGATGCTCCGAGGGACGGCCAACCGATCAGTTGTAATGACATTCCGCACAAATGTACTCCCGATTGATCCGCGCACAGAGTCGCGGACATTGGCACACCGTCAATGTATTCCTGCAGATACAAACCATGAGCCGCAAGTGTCTGAGTTTTCGGGTTGCCTGAATCGTGAAGGTCGATCCCGAGCCCTCCGGAACTGGCCATCGATTTACGGAGCCAGTGGCAATCCGCATCGGCTGTCGCCTCGGTGGCCAGGCGAGGAACCCCGATTTTTGCGTCCGCCAGCCAGTTTTTCAATTTCCACGGATCTCGAAGCTGATCAACGGTGTCAGGAGCAGCTCCGATCACTGATCGATGCTGAGCGATTTCGCGAAGCACGTCTGAATGATTCTCCAGTCCGCCAGCCCAGAGCATTGGAATCGTGCGGCGAACTGACCGAACTAGTTCAGGAAGCTGCGTAAAGTGGTTGATTCGACCGACAAAACGACCGCGTCCGGAACTGAGTAGTCTCAACAGATCTTCGTCTTCGAAGAAGTCCACACATAAAGGGCGTAATCCGGCTGCAATCGCAGATTCGGCAAGGCTGCGAACGCTGGCACCACATAAAAGGACGGATCGAATCGTTTTCCGGTCTAAGATTGGCGTAAGTTTCTGCGAAGTTGGCGACATCTGAGGCCGGTGAGTTGAAGATCAGCACAAAATTCGCAATCCTGTCACAAGATGAACATGTCGGAAGTTGAGCCTGGGCTTCTGCGGAAGTCAATCAAGACCGAAATGTTCTGTGTGTCAGGCGACCTTTTCCACAACACAGGCACCTTATTGCAGAAGCAGCGGGATGCTGCTTCCGCAGACAACTGAAAAGTGTGGTCGTGAAAAAAAGTGGGTTCTCGTATAAGAGACGGCTTTTGAAAACTTGTCTGCGGTCGCTTTTTTTTTGATTCCACTGATTTTTGCAAAGAAAGAAGAAGAGAATGTCCATGTTTGTAGGCGAAGCACTTTGTGGTGACGGCCTTGAAATCGCGCACATCGACTTGTTGATCGGTGACAAAGCCGGTCCCGTAGGCTCGGCGTTTGCCAACGCACTCGCAGATCAGAAGATGGGCCACAGCAACCTGCTGGCTGGCACTCCAAACCTTTCCGTCAAGCCATCGACCGTGATGATCACAAAAGTGACCATCAAGGGCGCTCGGCAGGCAGTACAGATGTTCGGACCGGCTCAGAAGGCCGTTGCGGATGCCGTCACCGACTGCGTCAAGTCCGGCGCGATTCCGAAGGATCAATGCGAGAATCTGGTCATCGTCTGTGGTGTTTTCATTCACTGGGACGCTGCCGACGACAAGAAGATTTACCAGTACAATTACGAAGCTACAAAGCTGGCAATTGAACGGGCAATGAAAAACGAGCCATCTGTTGATGCCGTGATTGCACAGCGCGATTCAGCGACTCACCCGTACTACGCGGGCTGATTGGTTGATAATTTGAACTGAGTGCTCCGGCACACCAGAAGCCCGGCATTTCAAAAATGTCGGGCTTTTTTTGCGTACTTGATACGAGAGCCGCGCGTCCCCTGTGGGAGTTTTCTTCTGTAGGATGGACATTCATGTCCGTCGCGTGGCCACGATAGCCCGACTTCCCGAACACGGTTGTTTTCAAAATGTCACTTCAAACACGCGGCGATTAATTTTCCGACGGACCCGGATTTCTGGTCATCATACCCTGTCACATGGATCCCGGATGAATTGGCGGGCGCCGCTCCGGCAATCATTGGGTTTGCTCGGTCCGGCCTACGATTCTGTACGCAATGCAGGCTGGCGTGGCCGCGTGGAGTATAAGCAGATCTGCTTCAAATCATCGACGTCTTGCGCTTTACCAGCTGTAACGGCACGCCCCAGGGATCTCGCAGCATCGCGAACGTGTCGCCCGGAGGCAATTCATGCACATCGGCCACGATAGTCGCACCAGCGGCCGTCAATCGTCTGACATCGGCTGCCACATCATGTGACACGAACGCCAGATGCAACGCAGGCGGTTCGACA
>JAYSPO010001391.1:0-1130 GCA_043722015.1 Candidatus Kuenenia sp.
GGAGGCTGCTGAGCAGCCGCTGGTTTCAATCCGCCACACAGGATACGCTGCGTTACAGAGAGTGCTCTGTCAGATGCAGGCATCAGGAGAGTGATGACCACTGCTATTCCAGAAGATATACTCCACGCGACCGGAAATGAGTCCGGCGAGCGGAGCGGCGTGAGCCCTCCGGTACCTCGTTGTTGTACCGGCAAGCTGATGCATGCCGCTCGCCAATTGTCTCACTCATGACCGCGCGGAGTATCGCAGTGACAAGTCACCGCAATTCCATTTCCTGAGCCTCTTCTTCATGTGCGTGACATATGCCGCAGCAGCTATCACAACGTGTGTTTGTCTATGGATCACTGAAACGTGGCTATGTGCTGCATGCGCTGTTGCAGGGGCAACTGTGCCTGGGTAAAGCGGTGGCTGAGCCGTTGTATCGAATGTTTGATCTGGGATCGTATCCGGGGCTTGTGGAATGGCCTGAGGGACTTGCGATTCACGGAGAGGTGTATCAAGTGGACTTTGAATGTCTGCGCCGCCTGGATGAAGCGGAAGGCGTTGATCAAAGGCTATACGTCCGTCGCAAAATTTCGCTTCAAGGGGAATTTGAAAGCGGCGATGTGCATGCGTGGTTCTGGTTGAATGCAGTGCAAGGCCTGAGAGATTGCGGGGCGGAGTGGCCGTAACAGGTTCACGATCTCATGGCGCGGACATAAGAACTTCCCACGGCGAGCGGGGTACGTAAGTGCCCTGATTTTCGGTACTCGAACGACACACATCAGGGGATTCACATCCCCCGCTCGCCTGAAGTCCACGACATTGGGCTCATGGGCCGCTGTGATTGGATCCGTGTTCTTCGGTCAGCGATTTCCACGGGCCGACCAACGTCCGCGCCGATGGTGTTGAGGGCAAAGGAGTGACAAAATGGGCGGAATCTGCGGGTTGCCGACGACCGAATTCGGCCTTTGATGCTTGGTTTTTCAGCCGTTCGGCACAGGATGCCGGAGCGACATTGAGTTTCATGAATCCCGAAAAAAATGGTCGCAGATCGTATTGTCATCGTATTGACGGGCGCGGACTGCGGCAGCTATCACTCCCGACGATCGTCCCGAAGTCGCGCCGATACCAGGCAGGCGGAAGGACGA
>JAYSPO010001392.1:0-5125 GCA_043722015.1 Candidatus Kuenenia sp.
GCGTTGTTGTCTTTGGCAATCTTAATCGTGTAATCCAATGTCGTGGCACTTTGGCCTTTGGCGTCGCGTACCTCAACCCGATAACGCAAAGTCTGATCGAGCTTCAGGCCTTCTTCCTTCAGGTCCAGCATGACAACCGCATTTTCGCTCTGCTGTGGTTTTTCATATTTTCTGACCGGGCGTCCCCGGAAGCCGCCTGAGTCCGGCAGTTGCAACGAAAGTGTGATTTCATCAATTCCGAAATCGTCAAAGGCAGAAATGAAAACCGGTACGCGAATCGGCTCGCTGACCACGAGATCCTGGACCGGCCTCTCAATAACCACCTGCGGCGGCTGATCCGGAATCGCCGTCAGCTTTCCTTCGTTCATCTGCTGATTGGGATACTTGAGGCTGTTGCGCAACACGACGCGATAAAATCCGTCACGCAGCAATGGGAATTTTCCAGACCACTTCGCGGGCTGCCCCTGATCGATGTTTCGCGCCTGAATCTCCCGCAACAGGAACGCTTCGTTCACCGCCAGTTCAGTGATTTGCGTGTGAGCCGGCGGTAATGATCCCGTCGAACCCCAGATTGCCTGTCCACCGAAGACTGCAAAGCTCACGCCGTGAATCTTCCCGCCGTGCAGGCCAAGATCAGTCGCCGGAACCTCAAGGCGAATGCGCTTGCCCAAAGAGGGCAGATCACCGACGTGCAGACGGCTCGGCGTATCCGGCTGACCCTCGCCAATTTTGTCTGCTCCCCAGTACGCTCGATGTTCCCAGTTCTTTCCGTCATGGAACTTCAACATGATGGTTTCAGGCACCTGATCCGCTGGCAGATACACATCCGCATACAGGCTCTCGCCTGGCAGTAGTTCAAACCCCACCGGTGCATTCTCAAATCCGTGCGAGTGAGCGCCAACGCCAGCGGCGTCCGTATGACTCTTCTGTCCGAGCTGCACTTCATCCCATGCCCAGTTGCCGTGCCCCGCTGCTCCAGCCGGCATCTGGTCCCTGAACCATACGCGCTCCGGCCGATCAGTTACAGCCACAAGACGATTGCGCCGTTCGAGGAGTTCAATTTCACCTTCGAACGCATCACCCTCAACATCGACAGTAATCTCGACCGTACTGTCAATCGGCCCGGAGACGTCGGCGGATTGTGGTGGCCCGAGACGAGGTTCAGCGACGCGCATGTATGTCGGGTAGTGAAGCGCTGTCTGCAGTCCGACGATTCGCGGACGATCGAGCATCGTGACGGCATACTTTTTACTCCACGTTCCCCCGCCGTAGACGCGATACGAGAAATTATCCTGGAGGCCGGTCAGCTTGAAAAAAGTTTTGTCACTCTCCAGCTCCGGAAAGTTGTAACGCAGCTCTTTGTGAATTCCTGCGTTATCGATCGTGTAAATTTCCAGCCGCAGCGGATCGCTGCCCCCTGGCGGGTCCACTTGCCCCTTGAGCAGCACCACATTGAAATCAATGTCTTCGCCACGCAACACGTCGCAGTGACCGGGTTCTGTGTGATCGCCGATCAGGACGTTGTACAAAACACCTGATGCGGGTGGAATGTCGGCAAATGGCTGAAAGATGCGTGCCATTGCCGTTGGCAGGCGATCGGGGAACACGAGAAACGCAACGAGGAAGCCGAGAATTGCCACGACGGCGAACACACTCGAACGGCGGAGCGTGATCAGATCAAGGACACGTTTTGGATGAAAATCGCGCACACGTTCCCAGGCTTCATGAATCAAACGATGGTAAAACGCCTGCGAATGCCGTTGTTGCGTATTGCTGGTCAGATCCACGCAGCTTACGAGTCTGTTATGAATGCCGGGCAATTCCTGCTCGATGCGGCGAGCGACCGTAACGTGCGTCAACTTCCGGAACAGTGGACGAGCAACGCCGATCACGAGAGCCCAGATCGTCGGGACTGCGATGAAAAGCAGCCCTGTGAATCGGAACGCAGGCCACAGCGGGACGGCAAGGTCCAGCATGGCCACGATCAGCAATGTCGTTAGAAACAGTCCGACGGAAACTCCCAGACCGATCGCGATCCATGTGGAACGCAGCAAACGCCGCGTCGTCTGAATCAGCTGCTCAAGTCTGCCGGAAAGCGTCGCAATGCTCTGATCGTTTTGAGTCAGTACTTCACCGCTTGACATGATTCATTCTCCAGCACAACCAAAACAACGTAGGCTGGGACAAGCGGCTGTTTAGCCGCGCCGGCCCACCATTGACAATCTACAAACATGGTGGGCCGGCGCTCGCATTCGCTCGCTGGTCCCACCCTACGAAAACTACGCCTTTGTCTGATTCGTCGGACTCTCTGCCAGTTCATTAAAATCCGAGCCCGTCATTCGTCCCACCCAACGACCGCGAGCCAGGTCTCGCAGTTGTTGACCGGTGGAACGCTGTTCGCCATCGACCGCATGCCCGCCGAGCGTCGATAAGAAAAACTCGATGCCAATGATGACAAATGTCAGCCAGATCAATGATCGCCAGATTTCGCGTTCATCTCCCACGCTGCCATAAAGCTGCTGTGCTTCGCCCGAAGCGTCCACCGACGTGACTTTTGCATCAGGAAACATTTCCTCAATCTGCGGATGGGTCAATCGCGCGAAGTTGGATTCACCGGCATCGATATTCACGGCAAAACTGAGCGTCCCGTGCTCAGGCTGTTCCGCTCGACCTCCCTTGACTTCCAGATCGTAGTAGCCCTGCTCCACCGTCCGATCAAACGCTCCGACCAGTTGCGAATTGGAACGCTGAAATTTCACCGGCGTGACACGTCCGGCAATGTCGGTCACTTTTCCGGAAGCCGGTGCCCAATGCTGTGCCACCACGAACTCCGCATTGCCGTCCGCCGACACAACCGCCGGGCCATCCACATCGGCACGCCGTTTGACATGACTGATCATCCTGAGCACGAGTGGCACGAACTCCGGCTTCATCGGCAGGCTCGACCATTTGGTGTTCATGGGAAATGCACTGACCAGGATTCGCCCATTTCCGTACACGCTTTCCAGCAGTGCGGCTGAGCCATCTTCGAACTGCATCAGCGGCCATGAGTTTCCGCCAGCTTCAGGCAGCGTGACGGGGAATCTGCGATAAACACTGACTTTCGTCAGGTATCGCTGATCACTGTCGGCGAAGATGGAAAAAACCGGGTGAGCGTAATCAATCGCACCGAATTTCTGAGATACCTCGCCATTGTTCGGATCGCCGACTGCTGCAGCGAACGCTGCCGCGACAAACTTCTGCTCGGGAATTTCCGGCGATGGAAAAAATTGCTGGTTGTAAACATCCTGATTCACTCGATCACCGGGGAAAATCAACAGGCCCCCACCATCGGCCACAAACTGACGCAACAGTTTGAAATGGTCCTGATTGAGTCCGCCGCAATTCGCCAGAACCACGACGTCGGTTCGACTGAGCGTCTCCCCATTGACGCCGCTTTCGGCGATTTCCTCAATCGCCAGCGATCGTACAAACTGCCGGGCCTCCGTGAGCTTGTCGTCTGTCTTCATGCCGTCTGTTTTTGTGGCATCCGTTTTCACTGCATCGCCGCTGTGCGACTCGTCACCCGGCTCCGCCTCGGTCGCGATCATCGCGGTGCGAAGATACAGACCTTCATTTTCGAGCGGCTCAAGCGCCGGATTTCCGTTGACCAGCAGCACCTTGATCTGCGGCGCGACATTCATGGTAAACAGGAATTGATCATCACCTGAGAAGCGATCAGCAGGAATCTCAAATCGACCGCGGACAATTCCTGCCTGAGTTGGTGTGAAGATGACTTCCACTTCGCCCGACTCACCCGGCTTTACCGTCAACATTTTGCGGGCAATCTCTTTGTCGTCGAGAAAGATGCTGACGGGAATGTCACGCGTATCTGTTTCGGAAAAGTTGGTCACGCGCGGACGTAGCCTGATCGGCAAACCGGCAATCGCGCGCTGATCGTCCGGGGCATCGCCTACGACAGCCACGTTCGGAAGCTCTTTGTTGGAGCCGGCGTTAATGACATAAAGTTCGGTCTCCGATGGAATCAGATTCTCGCTGTGCCCGTCCTGAAATTCGCTCCATCCACCTGTTTGCAGGTCCGTGAACAGATACACTACCGGATGCGACAATATGCGTGCTTCCGGACCAAAGACCTGCGAAAATGCGGCAAACAGATTGGCACGCGACGGCGTCGCTTTGAGATTCTGAATCTCACTGCGGATCGCCTCGGCATCGGAGGAAAAGCGATTGCAGACTTCATGAGGTTTCGCGCCGACGCTGATCAGTGTCACGCGATCGTCGGCCGCTAGACGATCGACGACCGTCAGTGCCGCGCGTTTCGAGCGTTCGAAGGCCGTGATTCCGTCGGTCACCGCATTCATGCTGGCCGAACCATCAATCAGCAGCACCACATCGCGACCGCTCTTGCTGCCACCAAAGAGCGAACTCCAATGCCTGACAACCGGCCGCGCGATCGAAAGCACCAGCAGTAAGATGAACAGAGTGCGGAGAAACGCAATCAGCGCCTCCAGAAATTTCATTCTCCGCCGCTGCTGCACATAGCTGTCAAACAGAAAACGAAACGTGCTGAGTTCAACGGTCTTCAGCCGATGCAGTGTGAGCAGATGCAGCAGAATCGGAATCGCCACCAGCGGTAAAAAATACGGCAGCATTCCGAAGTGCAGAAAGTTCATAACTCATCCGATACGAGATCGTTTGTCAAGGTACGCTGCCAGAAAGCGATCGTAAGGTTCCGTTGTGGATGCCAGGCTGTAGCCGATCTTCCGCTCGAAACAGTCAGACTTGATCTTGTCGGTAAACGCTTTGATTCGTTCCAGATAACGCTTACGGAGACTCTTGGGGTTCGCCACAACCTTGCCCGCGCCTTCCATATCCTTGAATCTGGTGATGCGATCGTAAGGGAAATTTAACTCGGCATCGTCCATCGTATGCAGCACCATGACTTCATGGTTGTTGTGCCGGAAATGCTGCAGGCCGTTAGAAATCTGTTCCTCTTTGTCGATCAGGTCGCTGATCAGAATAATCAAACCCCGCCGTTTGATTCGCTCGGCGGCTTCGTGCAGCACGGAACCAACATCTGTTTCGCCACCTGGTTTCACATCATCCAGAGCCTGCAGCACCCGCC
>JAYSPO010001393.1:0-4912 GCA_043722015.1 Candidatus Kuenenia sp.
AATGACGTATTCGGTTCCTGACACCTTTGTTTTCTTGACACCTTTGTTTTCTTGCCGTTGTGTATTTGGGATTCACGGAAGCGGATCAATTGGGTCGAGAGGTTGCATGTTGCGCGACTGCTGCCAGGCGTCCTGCAATTCTTGTTGATGCTGAGCTGCCCATTCCATCACGAGTCCAGTTGCACGTGGCGGGAGACGGCCACCAATCACAGCAAGCGTATGGACGTCAACAACGAATTGAGATGAGCCATATTCGGCATGAAAGTGTGGCGGATTGTGATCGTTATAATACATCTTGATGACGATACCATAGAACCGGCTAAGTTCAGGCATCAGCGTGAGCCCTCAAATTTGGAAATAGTTCTTCAGCGGATTTCCCGGTCATCTGCAAGTACAACGCATCCGCACACAATTCCAAATCATCGCTCCAGCGAACTTCGCCATGTTCGCCGACCGTTACGGTTTCGAACACGGAAGCATCGCTCAACGCCGTGAATACACCTTTGCCGATCCAAGCTGACACATCGACGTTACCGATTGTCCCGTCATCGTATTCCAAGCGGAGTTTATGTCCAGCTTGAGGTGTCACGTGAATTAGTTTGACCATCGTAAATTCCAATAAGGCATTCGTGCCGTCAGTGATTCGTGCCAAGTAACGCCCGCCATCAGCGGATGGCGGGAACAAAGTATCGATATCAACACGCTAACTACCGCCATTCCTCTGCATGGGATTGATACTCATCATGTCCTTGCCAGAGCGAGCGAACCAGTCCAATCCGGTCTATACCGTAATACTGAAGGTCGGCAAGTTGCCGACCGACTGATTCGTGGCTCAGGCTCACTCACTCAGGAAAGAACACGATGAACTTCTACAAACAACAGCGCGAATACTACTGCGGAATCGATCTCCACGCCAACGCAATGCACGTCTGCGTCGTTGATCAAGCTGGCAAAAAGCCACTCCACAAGAACTTTGACACCAAAACCCCCGAAGCGTTTCTTCTCGCACTGGCACCGTTCCGCAAAAGCGACCTCATCATTGGCTGCGAATCCACCTTTAACTGGTACTGGCTCACCCAACGTCTTTGAATATTTTTCAAATCTTCAACACGGAGAACGCACTACCGCACGAGCACACTCATAAGAATTCACATTCGGACCATCGCCCTGGGATGAACCAAAAGGATTCAACGACAAACCAAGTGCGCGAGTATTGTCGATGGCCAGATCGGCAATGTTATAGCTTTAGGAGTGATTTGTGTGCTTTACCGCGAAGCGGTTCGAGATGTTAGTCGGTGGTAAACGGAGCGACACTACCGGTACGTTACTTTACCGGTGGTGCGCCTGTCGGCGACCACCGGCTGATTTCTGCCATCCTTTCAGGATGAATCGCATTCATGGCGATCAAAGTGTGAAGCGTACTTTATTTGTCGTTGAACCAGAACTATACACTCGTTGTTCTCCGGCAGTTCGTCGTGTAACATGAGTCAGCATGCAGAACGTCAATGGTCTGCAGACAGAGTTGGGTTTCCTCGCAACGTCGTAAACATGAACGGTCAGAGGCCAGGAATCGCAGAGGTACCGGTGGGCTGACGCCACACCGCTCACCGGTCGCAGGTTCGTTGGGCGGGATAATCGCGTGCGTTTTTTCGGGGCTCAGGAATACGAATTGATTTCGCCGCTGAACAGCGGGCCGATGTGGTCGTCGTTCGTGGCGTCTGCAGACGGAGAGTCGCTGGTCGAATTGAGAATCCTTGACACAGATGCCGTGTCTGAGACGGATCAACGACAGGAACTGCATCGACTGCAGCTACTTGCGATTGTCGAACATCCGGGGCTGCGCAGAATCATCGAATTGGTTCCCGATCATGTACCTCCGTTTGTGGTCGTGGAACGCCTGGATTTATCGACAGCAGACGTTGCTGATGCCTGTAACGCTGAGGTTTGTCATCGCCTGTTTGATGCGTTGGCGTGTGCGCATCGATTCGGTGTCATTGCCCGTTCGTTCAGTGTCGCAGATATCCGGATGAGAGCAGCCTGCGACTGGATTCTCGATCTGACACATGCGCGCACACGATCAAATGACACACACATCCTCCCGCCGGAACTGCGTTCGGGCAACGTCGGCGACCCGGCTGATCCCGCAGGTGATGTCTATGCACTGAGTGCCAGTCTCACCACATTCCAGCAATCGCCGCCTGGCTCAGGAGTCACCGATCAAACGAGCCTGCTGCACTTACTCGAACGGGGGATGTCCACCGCTCCCGACACAAGACCTACGGCTGAGCAGTTGGCTCGCGAGTTTTCTGCCGTCGCCGCTGCGCACCTTCGGCAGCAGGAACTTGTGAAGTATCAGTCCAGCCAATTGGCTGGCACGATGATCCCGGATTCTTCAGCCGACACTCCGTTCAGTTCGACGCTGGCAGAATCCGGATCGTCGGCGATGTTGGTCCGGATCCCCGCGCAACTGGGGCGGTTTATGCTTCACGAACGGATCGGTGCGGGCGCGGCGGGAACGGTTTATCGGGCGACAGACTGCAGCAACAACGAAATCGTCGCGTTAAAGATTCTCAACGCGACGGTTGCTCAGAATCCGTCGATGCTGCGTCGCTTTACCCGCGAGGCAAGGTTGCTGGCTCAGGTCGGCAGTCCCTATGTCGCCAGACTCGTGGATGCGAACAGCGATCAGGGATTGCACTTTCTGGCGATCGAGTTCATTTCCGGCGGAACGCTGTCCAACGTAATGCAGAATTTCGGACGAATTGAAGAACGAAAAAGCCTGCGGCTGATGCTGGACGCGGTGAACGCACTTACCGTGGCGCATCAGCAGTCAATCATTCATCGCGACATCAAGCCAGAAAATATTCTGCTGACAACGGCCGGTCAGAGCTTTCTCGACACAACAGCGAAGGCAAATACAACAAGCAGTCTGGCTGGCGTTAATGACACGATGCCTTTGGTCAAATTGTCAGATTTTGGACTCGCCCGCGCGGATTCTTCCGCTGAATCGATGGCCGTGACGCAGGATGGGGCGATCCTGGGCACACCATTGTATATGTCGCCGGAGCAGTGTCGCGGAACGACGGCGGATACACGATCCGATATTTACGCCGTCGGGGCCACGTTGTTTCACATGTTGGCCGGTCGCCCGCCATTTCAGGGTGACAATCCGGTCACATTGATGAACGCTCATTGCCACGATCCGCTTCCATCCCTGCATCAACTGTGCCCGGAAATCAGTGAAGGCTGCAAGTCGGTCGTGGAAAAATGTCTGGCCAAGAATCCAGATGCGCGATACAGCGACGCGACGGCGTTGCTGGCAGATCTGGAACGGTTACTGCACGGTGAACCTACGTCGATGGTGCTGCATCCGGTGACGCCTGCCACGAACGGCCTGCAAGTACTTCAGTTCCTGTTTTCCTGCGATCTGAATTCGTCGCCGGGTCAGCTGTGGCCATTCATTTCCAACACCGATCGAGTGAATCATGCCATGGGGTTGCCCACGGTCAGCTACACCACGCGCACCGATCCCGTGCGCGGTGTCGAACGATTTGCCGAATCAAGAATATCCGGCCAAACACTCGCCTGGCAGGAACATCCGTATGAATGGATTGAAGGCCGTCGCCTGAGTGTGCTGCGGGAGTTTTCGACGGGCCCCTTTCTGTGGTTTATGAACATTATAGAAATGCAGTCCATCTCCGGCGGTGGTACGCGCTTGAATCAGACACTCAAAGTCGTTCCGCGGAACTGGTTTGGCGGCTTGCTGGCAAAGTTCACAATCGGTCGAAACGCCCTGAAATCATTTCGCCGCGTGTACCGGCAGATCGATGACTGGTTGACTCGGCCGGAGAATACAAAGTCAACCGCCGACGCATTTGGGACCACGGCTGCGATGACTGCAACCGGTCGGGGACGATTGAGCGAACGTCTTGAACGGTTGACGCAACGCCGTATAGACCCGATAGTCGTCGAAACACTGCGGCAGTTTCTGGAACATGCATCGGATCCAGAGGTCGCCCGGATTCGACCGCTGATGTTCGCGGAACGGTTTCAACTGCTGCCAAAAGACGTGATCGACGCATGTTTGTTTGCTGCGAAAGAGGGAATTTTGACGTTGCTCTGGGACATTCTGTGCCCGTCCTGTCGGATTCCGGCAGACGTACAGGAAACGCTGGCGACTCTGAAGGATCATGGTTACTGCCCGTCGTGTGACCTGCGTTACGAGATCGATTTTGCGAATTCGGTGGAACTGATTTTTCGCTCGCATCCGGAAATTCGTGCAGCAGAGACACGCACGTACTGCATCGGTGGCCCCGCATTCTCCTCGCATGTTGTGGCTCAGACGCGTTTGATGCCGGGCGAGCGATTTGAAATGGAACTCATGCTGACGGAGGGTTCGTATCGACTTCGCGGACCGCAGTTGCCGTTCGCGGTGGACATGCGCGTCTCTGCGTCCACGGGAGTGACACGATTCGAACTTCCGTTGCTCCGTCCGCCACTGCCAAACTCTGTGCCGACGCTGCGGCATGGCAATCAGGTCTTGACACTGTTCAATAACACAACTCGTGAGTTGCAGGTGCGACTGGAACGTACAGCTGACCGTTCGATGGCGCTCACGGCTGCAGCGGCCGCTTCGATTCCGCTGTTTCGAGAAATGTTTCCACATGAAGTCCTGGCACCGGGGCAGATTGTTTCCGTGACAAATATCACGCTCCTGATGGCGGAAGTCTGCGGAGCGGATCAGCTGTATCAGTCACTGGGTGACGGTCCGGCGTTTGGAAGGATCCGCACACGGCTGATGGAGATCGATGAGACGATCAAATCTCACGGCGGGGCGATCGTGAAGATTGTCGGTGACGGAGTATTGGCGACGTTTCAGGATTCTGAATCAGCGATTCGTGCGGTCACCGCG
>JAYSPO010001394.1:0-7710 GCA_043722015.1 Candidatus Kuenenia sp.
TGCCCGTCGTTGGACAATGCCAGGGTGATTGGCCAATATCTCGGACATGAATGTCCAAGGTACGGGAATGCGCCCACCCCCGGCTCTGTTTCCTGACTCGCTGATCGAACGTAATTCATGAGACAAGAGAAGTTCCGATGAACTCTGAGCCACTGGACATAATTCCGCTTTGGTGCTTTTTTCTGATGACCATGCTTATCGGGATGCTGTCCGTGGAGGTCGGGTATCGTATCGGGAAAAGCCGACATGCCCATTCGCCGGACGAAAAAGACGCACCGGTGGCTGCCATGGTAGCGTCGATTCTTGGCCTCCTGGCGCTTATCCTTGCGTTCACGTTCAGCATGGCAGCAGCTCGCTTTGACACACGCCGTCAAGCTGTGCTTGAAGAAGCCAATAACCGTTGATTTCTTGTTGTGCCGCGAAAATTTTCAGGCGGCGCTTTGTAGAGGTTGTTCTCGTGCATAGACTTTGTTCTCACCAGGGTTCGGACTCGGTGAGGGTAAAATCGGAAAGTAGCCGTCACGCTCCGTCGTGACGAGCATTGAACTGGGCCACATGAATGGAGTGCCCGCGCTGATTGTCCTTCAGGCCATCAAACAGGGCTGGTCGTGGAAAACTGTCTCGGTTGATGAGTCTTGAAGGACAAAAACTCATCACGGCGGAGCGTGATGGCTACTTTGGATTGCGGGCGAAGCCCGTGTAAGGACTTTTTATGAGCACTCCTTCCTATCCAACACTCTACCAAATCAATACCCGCGTTTGGTTGACGGAATTGTCGGGGCAACTGGGACGACCGGCCATCCTGGATGATATTCCGGACGCCGAACTGGACCGAATTGCGGGACTGGGCATTGACTGGGTCTGGTTCCTGAGTGTGTGGCAGACCGGACCCGGCGCGCAAAAGGTTTCGCGGAGCAACCCGGAGTGGCGCAGGGAGTTTCAGGAAACGCTGCCCGACTTAAAAGAAGAAGACATTGCCGGTTCCGGTTTCGCCATTACGGGCTACACAGTACATCAGAGTCTCGGGGGTGATGCCGCACTGGCACGACTCCGTGAGCGGCTCTGCAAACGCGGTCTGAAGCTGATGCTGGACTTCGTACCCAATCACATGGGGCTCGATCATCCATGGATCGAAGAGCATCCGGACTATTTTATCCGGGGCTCGGAACTCGATCTGGCCCATACTCCTCAGAACTATACCTGGGTAAAACGCAAACGGGGTGATCTGCTTCTGGCCTACGGCCGCGATCCTTATTTCTCCGGATGGCCCGACACACTGCAGCTCAACTACGCCAACCCCGCCCTGCAGGAAGCGATGATCGGCGAGCTGATGAGAATTGCCGGCCAGTGCGACGGTGTCCGCTGTGACATGGCGATGCTGGTCCTTCCGGACGTGTTTGAACGAACCTGGGGCCAGCGTGCACCGCTCTTCTGGCCCACGGCGACTCAGCGAGTGTGTGAAAAGGTGCCAGGCTTCCTGTTCATGGCGGAGGTCTATTGGGATCTGGAATGGACGTTGCAGCAGCAGGGGTTTGATTACGCTTACGACAAGCGATTGTACGATCGGCTGCGGGAGGGCCATGCGCGACCGGTGCGCGAGCATTTCCACGCGGAGCCCGCTTATCAGAAAAAGCTTGCTCGTTTTCTGGAGAACCACGACGAACCACGAGCGGCGGCAACATTCTCGCCGGAAGTTCATCAGGCTGCGGCTGTGCTTTCGTTTCTGTCCCCTGGCCTCCGGTTCTTCCATCATGGTCAGTTTGAAGGCCGCAGAAAGCGAATCTCGCCGCACCTCGTCCGAGGCCCGGTGGAACAGGTTGATGAGAGTCTGAGGCAGTTTTATGAACGTCTGCTGTCAGTGCTGCGGCAACCGGCTGTGCGCGATGGCAAATGGCAACTGCTGGAATGCGCACCAGGTTGGGACGGCAACTGGACGAACGATTGCTTCGTGGTTTTCGCCTGGCGGAATCCGCAAGGAGAATACCTTGTCGTCGCCGTGAACTACGCCCCGAATCAAAGCCAGTGCCATGTCCGCCTGCCGTTCGCGGATCTTGCTGGCAGCCGCTGGCGGTTACAGGATCAACTCAGCCCGGCCCGCTACGAATGGAACGGCGATGACCTGCAAGGACGCGGGCTGTTTCTGGATCTGGCGCCGTGGCAGACCTGTGCCTTTTCGTTGTGTCGTGTCACGTAACAATGAGGATGCGATGAACAAAGTCCCTGTGGTCTGTCACCAGCCGCCAGCACCCCCGCGTGGCATCGCTATCCGTGGTATCATTTTCTCTGCGCTTTATGTCGCCAGTCTGGTGCTCCTCCGGCTCGCAGTCCCGGCGGATCCGACCGAAGCCGGTGCCTGGCTGGCGGACCGTGAGGTTCGGAACTGGGTCCATATTGCGATCAACCTGTTTCCGTTCACCGGAATCGCGTTCCTTTGGTTCATATGCGGACCAGAGCGAACGCGATCACGAAGTTCTTATGAAGGCCGTGCGGGCTGGCAAGCTGGAAGTCTTTATCGAAGAACGGTAAGTGGCCCGGATCTTTCAGATCGGGACTTGTCGTCATTCGTGAGTGTTGCATCAAACCACTCCGCTGGATTTGAAACCAGTTTTGAGTGGACGTTTTGCAATGCCTGTCTAGAACGCAACAACGCGGTTTGCCCGGGTTTGTCTCAAGGCATTGACAAAGGACCAGCAGTGATGAGTAGTGCGAGAATCAGTTTCATGACTTTTGCCGCAGTTTGCGGAATCGCATCTGTCTTGAGTGCATCTGACTGGACGCAGTTTCGAGGTCCCCAGGGGAATGGGCAGGTCCCGGAATTGAGTCATCCCGATTCGTGGAGTGATACAGAGAATGTGGCGTGGGCCGTGGAGTTCTCCTCTTGTCTGGCGTAACTCACAACGAAAGGAATTGGTTGTCTGTGGGGAAGGAAATGTGACTTCCTACAACGCCAAAACGGGTGAAGAGTTCTGGAAGCTGACGGGGATTCCTTCGTCGTTCAGTGCATCTCCGGCATCTGATGATGACAGCGTATTCTTCGGAAACAGCGGACCGTTCAGCAGTGGTCCGCTGGTGGCGGTGGCGGTCGGAAACTCAGGCACGACAGAGTTGAAAGCGGAAGAAGAAACTCCCGGCGTCGGATGGTCGAAGCTGAAGGCCGGTCCGGGAATGGCGTCTCCGGTGCTTGCGGCAGGCTGCCTTTATGTTCCCGGTAGTGGAAGTATTCTGAATTGTTATGACGCGAAGACAGGCGCGCGAGTCTACCGTGACCGTCTTGAGAATGCAGCGACTATCGCCTCATCACTGTGGGCATCATCGGAGAAAGTGTTTATCCTGGACGAAACAGGCAAGTGTTTCGTGATCAAAGCGGGCCCGACCTTTGAGGTCCTCGCGACCAACCAGATCAACGACCTGTTTTGGTCAACGCCCTCGATCTCCGGAGATTCCCTGTTGCTGCGTGGTGTCAGTAAGCTGTACTGCATCAGAGCTACTGCGAAATAAACAGCAGCGCATGATCACATACTCGTCATCGTGGACAATTCTGGCCGACGTCTGGCATTTTTGCTGGATTAAGTCGCCGAAAAAAAGAAATTCGTCAAGCCTGCTCACGCCAAATTCGTAAAGGGTGGCCATACTTCAATGTATCGAATTATCCAAATGTCCAGGCCCAAACCAAAACCTGGCAAATGAACATGCTAAGATGTTTACAGCAGCAGGGCGAGGCGCCTGCAGATTTCGCAAGCGAATGCGACTATTCCCATACGAATACGCAGGCAAGAATTTATGACGTCCGGTCTAAGTCAGATCTGCTTGTTGCTGAGTCTTGCCTGCACCTGCATGGCGACACCTGCGGACGCTGAAGACCCTGTGTCGTTTGACAACGATGTTGTCCCGGTGCTGACTCGCTTTGGCTGCAATGCCGGCGGATGTCATGGAAAACTGGCGGGGCAAAATGGCTTTCGCTTGTCGCTCCGTGGGTATGCACCGGAACTGGATCATGCAACGATTACACGGGAAGCCTTGGGACGCCGGATTAATGCGGCATCGCCGGAAGAGAGCCTGTTGGTTCGCAAAGCCGCCAACCTGATTCCGCATGGCGGTGGTCAGAGACTCGAACCAGGCGGAAAGGCCGCACAAATCCTGACCGCCTGGATCGCGGCAGGCGCGCCCGGCCCGCGAACGGATGAAGCAACGCTGCAGCGGATTGAAGTGTCACCCTCAAGCTCAACGCTGGCCACTGGTGAATCAGATCAACTGGCAGTGACGGCAATTTACTCGGACGGTCAGCGCAGGGACGTCACCTGGCTGACACAGTTTGCATCGAGCGACTCAGGTGTCCTTGACGTGGCACCGTCGGGCCTGGTGAAGGCCCTGCGAAACGGGGAGTCCGTTGTGCGGGCTGCGTTTAAGGATCAGGTTGAGATCGCGACGGTGACAACTCCATATGCGGAACCTGTCGATCCGGGATTGTACACGCAACAAAACAATATCATCGACGAGCATGTGTTCAACAAGCTCGCGACGCTGCGGATTGAACCATCGCCGCTGTGTGATGACGCAACGTTTATCCGTCGCGTGTCACTGGATGCGATCGGTACGTTGCCGACGGCGGCCGAAGTTCGTGATTTTCTGGCTGACACGGATTCAAACAAACGGACTCGATTGATTGAGCAACTGTTTGAACGACCTGAATTCGTCGATTTTTGGGCACTGCAATTGGGCGATATCCTGCAGAATCGCAAAGAACGCGATCATGATGTCCGCGGCGCGAAGGGCGTGCGGGCGATGCACCAGTGGTTGCGCAGCGAGCTTGCGACACGCGCGAGTTGGCGCGATATCGCAACGTCGGTCCTGATGGCGAAAGGTTCGTGCGATCAGGAGCCTGCGGTTGGCTTCTACATTGTGACGGTCGGTGAAAAGGACGCGGATCAGTCTGAAGTTGCCGATTCTGTGGCACAGGCATTTCTTGGCACTCGGATTGGCTGTGCCCGCTGTCATAACCACCCACTGGAGAAATATACGCAGGACGATTACTACCACTTCGTCAGTTTCTTCTCCCGAGTGACGCTGGATCGGAAGAAGCCGGAAGACGGAGGTAGTGAACTGGTCGTTGGCACCCGGCATATGCTCAACCTGCAGCGCGAATTGCAGAACAAGCGAGTCGAACTTCAGACTCTGCAGCAGCAGAACGGGGATGCGCAGAAAGTCGATGAGGCATTGAAACGCATCGCTGATCTGGAGAGGCAGATCGAAGAAACTCGGAAGAGTCCCGTGGAGGTGTCACAACCGCGTACCGGACAACGACTCGCTCCGCAGCCGCTGGATCGATCCCGGAACGCCATTCCGCCCGGCGACGACCCACGGCAGACTTTGGCCAACTGGCTTACGGATCCACGCAACGAACAATTCTCGGGAGCCATGGTGAACCGGCTTTGGAAGCATTTTCTGAGCGTCGGTCTGGTTGAACCGGTGGATGATTTGCGAGCGACCAATCCACCTTCGAATCGACCACTGTGGAATACGTTGAACCAGGAATTTGTCTCGAGCGGCTACGATTTGCGGCACGTCATGAAATTGATCATGAACTCACGCACGTACCAGTTGGCGTCCGACTCGCACGAATCCAATTTCCGCGACAACCAATTCTATTCGCACTACTATGCCCGCCGCCTGTCTGCCGAAGTGTTGCTCGACGCAATTTGCCAGGCCACCGGAGTCCCGGAGCAGTTTGCCGGGTATCCGCTCGGAGTCCGGGCGATTCAAGTGCCCGACCCAGGCGTTGATTCGTATTTCCTGGCGTTGTTCGGCAGATCTGAACGCACCACCGCCTGTGCCTGCGAACGCAAAGCGGATGTCACACTGCCGCAGTTGCTGCACCTGCAGAACAGCGATGAACTTTATCGGAAGATGAAATCGCCTGAGGGCGAACTTGCGGAAATCTGTGCCGCACAGGCTGATGACAACGCGGTCATCGACTGGCTGTTCCTGAGTACGATCGGTCGTCTGCCGCGCGACGAACAACGTGCTTCCGTGGTCGAATTGTTAAAGACTGGTGCTCGTCAGGAAGTGTTGCTCGACGTTTTCTGGGCGCTGTTGAATTCCAAGGAGTTCACGTTTAATCGCTGAATACTGGTGACCAATGTTTGATCTGCACTTGAATCAGAATCGTCGCAACTTCCTGCGGGTGGGTGGTCTGTCGGCAATGGGCTTGAGCCTGCCGACGTTGCTGCGTTCCCAGGCTGAAGCTGCCGAGCCGCGCAGCCACCGGGCAAAATCCGTGATCCTCGTCTATCTGGGTGGAGGCCTGTCGCATCACGACAGCTTCGATCCGAAGCCGGATGCGAGTGAAGAAATCCGCGGCAAGTATCACACGATCTCCACCAACGTCACCGGTTTAGCTGTCGGCCAATTGCTTCCCTTGATGGCTCAGACGATGGACAAAGTCTGTCTGGTGCGCAGCGGCAGCCATAACAACGACCACCACGAAACGGCGACGAACTGGGTGATGTCGGGACGATTTGGTTCTGCGTTCGGCGACTGGCCTGCGATGGGAGCTGTCGCGGCTCACGAAAGCGGATTTCCCGGCACGCTGCCGCCCTATGCTGCCATCCCAAAGAACCCGTCCTTTACCTGGGAACTCGGCAAGAGTGCATTCCTCGGCGGTCGTTATGAATCGTTCAAAGTCGGCGACCCGAATCAGGAAGGCTACCGGGTGCGGGATGTGTCGCAGGCTGAACCATTGACGGAAATTCGAGCCCAGCGACGACAATCGTTGCTGAAGACCGTGGACGGCCTGGCGGAACGGGTCGAAGGAAATGATCAGATCAAGGCCTTCGATCAGTTTCAGCAGCGGGCGACAGAGATGGTCCTGTCCGGCGAAGCGCGAGATGCGTTTGCGATTGACAAGGAAGACGAAACGCTGCGTAATCGCTACGGCCGCACGACATTTGGTCAAAGCTGTCTGCTCGCGCGAAGGCTCGTCGAACGAGGTGTCACGTTTGTGACCGTCAACAGCGGCGGTTGGGATCATCATGCAAAGATCTGGGATGGACTGGATCGTATGCTGCCGGACTTTGATCGAGGTTTCTCGGCCCTGATCGACGACATGCACGGACGCGGCATGTTGCACGACACGCTCGTCCTGGCGATGGGCGAATTCGGCCGGACTCCGAAGATCAACAAAGATGTCGGCCGAGATCACTGGGCTCCTGCCGCGTCGCTGCTGTTCGCCGGGGCCGGCGTTGTCCCGGGCCGTGTGATTGGTGCCACAGACAAAGACGGCGGGCAGGTTACCGAGAATCCGATTCATCCTGCCGATGTCGCGTTTACCGTCCTCGATTCACTGGGAATCGATCCGCGCAAGCAGCTCCGCACGCCGGACGGTCGCCCGGTTGAAATTCTGGACGACGGTCGACTGCTTGAGGAATTGTATGCCTAGCCCCTAAACAAGCGACCTTTGGAGTGCGGTGACTCGTCACCGCTTTCTTTTTCAGGTAATTTGGCTCTGGGAAAGACTTTCGTATGTTCTGCCGACTTCACCTGAAATTAAAATGGAATATTCGCTGTTTTCCAAGGCCGATTGACAAAAATGCCGTGTTGGAAAGGCAAAGCGGCGACAAGTCGCCGCACTCCAAATGACGGTCGCCTGCTTCAGGCCTAGCGCGGCGAAGCCGCAAATTCGAAATCCGAAAGAACTATGGCCGAAAAGATGCG
>JAYSPO010001395.1:0-5711 GCA_043722015.1 Candidatus Kuenenia sp.
GTACACCCGTCGCTCCGCCGACGGGATTTCAACCTTTGAACAATATGTGAATGACAAAACGCGGAGTTGATCCCGTACGGGTTCTCAGATCTCAGCCAGACGTCGCGTGGAATCGCCGAACTGGTCGGTCTTAACGCCGAATTGATTCAACATGCTGACATACAAATTGGACATTGGCTGCGGATCAACTTTCAGATAACGGCCCGTCTGCATGGCTCCGCCCGCATGGCCGGCAAGTATGACCGGCAGGTTATCATGTGTGTGCCGGTTGCCGTCTGCAATTGCACCTCCATAGACGATCATGGAATTGTGCAGCAACGAATTGCCATCGACATCATCGGTCGTCGCCATACGTTCCAGAAACCGGGCAAAACGACTGATGTAGAACTGATCGATCGCGGCGACCTTCTTCGCAAGATCGGTCTCGCGCTGATTGTGCGTCAAGTAGTGGTGGCCTTCGCGAATACCGAGCTGCGGAAACGTACGATTGCTTCCGTCGTACGCCAGCAACAGAGTGGCAACGCGGGTCGTATCGGTCTGGAAAGCCAGGTGCAGCATGTCGAACATCAGGTCCATGTACTGACTGAAGTCACCGGGGATGCCGACAGGAGTTGATCGCTCAACCTCTGGGATATCCTGATGCGATTCAGCCGCCTGCAGACGCAGTTCCAGCTCCCGCACGACGGTCAGATATTCATCAAACTTCTGCCGATCACTGACGGCCAGCGAACGTTGCACATCTGACGCTTCTTCCAGCACAAAGTCCAGCACACTGCGCTCGGTCTGCTGACGCAAGGCAAAATTCTTGCGGCGTTCCGTTCCTTCGCCTGCCCCGAAGAGTCGTTCAAACACCAGGCGCGGATTTGCTTCCGGTGTCACGGGAGTCGATGCAGAACTCCACGCCAGATTGTACTGATACGCACACGCATAGCCGGAATCACAACTGCCCGAGTTTCGAATCAGATCGGAAGACAATTCCAGCGACGGAAAACGGGTCAAATTTCCCGCCTTCTGCGCCGCAACCTGATCGATCGAAATTCCTACGTGGATATCGTTGCCCGCTGTCTTGCGGGCGCGGGCACCCGTCAGAAACGTGGCGCTGGCTCGAGCATGGTCGCCGGCACCGTCGCGGCCTGCTGTCGCGTTTTCATGATCAAGGCCACCGATTACCTGAAAATGTTCTTTCAGTGATGCCAGCGGAGCCATGGATTCGTTCAGTTCAAATTCGGCTGTCGGAAACCAGTGGTCCTGTTGCACGCCGTTGGGTATGGACATGAAGGCCATGCGCAACGGAGCACCCGTGCTGGTAATCGCCAGGCCTGCGGTCTCGCTGGCTTGGACGCCAAACAGTGAGCGCGGTTGCAGCGACATCAGGGCCGGTAACGCGATCGAGACACCCATGCCGCGTAGAAAGGCCCGACGGTTTGAAGATTGACGTTTCATGGTTGATCTTTCGTTCAGAGATGTGAGCGGCAAGGCGCTAGCCGCCGGTGGCTGTTTGTTTCACTGCTGCGATTCGTTGGTCACTTGGATTTGGACAATGGGATTCTCCAATAGCTACCGGTGGCTAGCGCCATTCCGCTCATTCTGACCGGGATTTCGGATCTTCTGAAACGGTGCTGACGCGATCACACCGTCGATGAGGTCACTGAATTTTCCACCACTGTTTTGCAGTCGTTCGACAATGAGATCGACAGTATGCTCGTCCGTCTGTTCGAGTCCTCGACCGATCGCAAACGTCAGCATTTTTTGAGTAACACAGCGGTAAAAATCGTCGGCGTGGAATTCGCGGAGAATATGCTTCAGTTCCCGCACATCCTGAAACGATTCTCCCGTCATCAGTATACCAGATGCGTCAATCGCTGCACCATTTTCTTCGGTTCGCCAGCTTCCGAGAGCATTAAAATTCTCCAGAGCCAGTCCGAGCGGGTCCATTCTCGCGTGGCATGATGCGCACAAGGCCGATTCGCGATGAGCGGTCAACAACTCGCGCAGAGTTGGTTCCCGACCCTCGAATTTGTCCGCCGCCGCTTCGAGTGCCGGAACTCCTGGCGGGGCAGGGGGGGCTGGCGTTCCAAGGATGTTATCCAGAATGAACAGGCCGCGTTTGACGGGAGATGTGCGCGTCGGGTTCGATGTGATCAACAGCATGGACGCATGACACAGCACGCCGCCACGCACACTGTCTGGCGGTAGTTCAACGCGCCGCATCTCGTCGCCCTGGATATCCGGAAGCCCATAATGCTGTGCGAGTTTCTCATTGACGAATGTGTAGTTGCAGTCGAGCAGATCCAGCAGGCTCAGGTTTTCGTGCGCGATATGTTCAACGCACAATTCAGTTTCCCGTTGCATCGCCCGTTTGAGTTCGTCGTCGAAATCATCCGTGATCTTTCGCAGTTCGCGAAAGCGGTCGCGCGTCTTCTGTTCCTCCGGAGTCAATTCCTGACCAAACGATCGGCCACGTCGACTGCGGAACTGGGCCATCAGGGCTTCGTATTCTTTCTGATGTCCCAGCACGGCGATGGGATCCACAGTCGCCTGCGTCACATCGCGCGTTCTCAACCATTGCCCGACAAAATTTCGCAGGAACTCATTGGCGCGCCGATCCCGCAACATGCGCGCGACTTGCGCTGAGAGCTGGGTCCGGAGTTGTCCCTGTTGAGCCAGATCAAACAGTTCCTCATCGGGCATCGTGGACCACAGGAAATAGGAAAGCCGTGATGCCAGATCCAGTTCATCGACATCCGCGAACGGCTTTGCGGCATCGGCCTCACCGGAAGATTCCAGCCGAAACAGGAATCGCGGCGACGCCAGCACGCCGGTCATTGCCTGAGCAATGCCCGACTCAAATGTCGCACCCGGTTGCTGCGAGGTCAATTCAGAGATCTTCACCAACCGGTCGACGGTCACTTGTTTCACGCGGCTCCGAAACGCACGCATTGCGAAATCTCGCAGAATCTCTTCCGCGTAAGCATGCCGTTCTGCAGCCTCTTCTGGCGGAGTGTCGCGCGGGAAGAATCGTGAGTAATTCGGCGGATGCACGAATTCCGTGGTCCCTTCCGGGCCTTCGATCCGGACCGAATTGACTTCGAAGCGCGCGTAGGTGGATTCTTCCGAGGCCTTTGGCTCTGCCGGTTTTTCGTGCGGGAGCGGCGTGAGTTCGAATGACAACTCATGGTCGCCGGCCGTCCAGTCTTCGGAGAACTCATACCGCAACAGCTTGCTTTCATCCCAGCCGTATTCGTTTGTGCTGCGATCCTGTCCGTCGATGCGAAACACAACGGTGTACCGTGAAGGATCAAACTCAAACGAACCATGCAGTTTCACGGCGACCTCGACTTTGTACTTCCCCGTTGTTTCGATCGTCACTGTACGTTTCAAATGCGCCGATTTTGTGGATGACAAGCGATCGCCTGAGGCATTCGCATCGTCGTCGCGAAAGTCGCGTCCGGAGAACTCCTGAGCCGGCATAACCCATGTCGCTTTCGGGATCGCTCGATCCACGATGGACTGCGCCGCGTGCAAATACTTCTCCATCAGTAACGGAGAAAAGCTCAGTGCATCACTGACATTGTCAAAACCGAATCCCGAATCATCCGGCGGGAACAGAATCGTGGCGTCGAAGCGAATGCCCATCAGATCCGAGACTGTGTTTCCGTATTCGGTGCGGTTGAGTCGCCGGACTGCCATTCGGCCTGGATCGACATTCGCTGGATCAATCTGAAACGCACGAAACTTGATCCAGTTCGCGAGCGTGGTCACTTCGGTTGGCGATGGGCGATCATGTCCTGCCGGAGGCATCAACTGCGATCGCACATTCTTCAGAACACTCCACCACAGATCCGATCTTGCGAGAGCCTGGTCTGCTGTGGAAAACTGATCCAGCGTCAGATCGCCTTCCTTCTCACCGCCACCGTGGCATTCGTAACAGTATGTCTTCAGGATCGGAACGACGTGCGTCTCGAAATCCGGCGTTTCCTCTGCCGCCGCCAGGGCAATGTGGCCAGCCGCAAAAAAAGCGACAGAAAAAGCGAATCGGCCAGTGAGCCAATTCAATGCCACAACGACTTGATTCATACAACTAAACTCCCGGTCTGCCGTTCTTCTGCCACCTGGCGCGTTGTCAAGTTCTGGTTTGGGGGTGGCCGGGGTTGGAGAGCGCTAGCTCGAAACCCCGGGGCTTCCTTCGCTTCGCTCAGTCCAGCCCCGGCCACCCAAAATCTTTTGGTCTGTCAAAGCATTCGCCTCCCGTGAAGATACAGAAGAGTCTCCGTTCGGTGGCATATGCAGATCAATCCCCGGCAACGAGTATACCAGTGACCGGCCAGTATGACGAGCGCACGTGCATCGAGTCCAGCGGCGGGTGCAGTTGCGGATTTCGGTAGGTCCTGCTTGCCGAGCAGGACTTCGCGGCCCCGCCGCGACCAGCGCCGAATCGCGGTCGAAAGGACGGCCACGCGGCGACGTGGAACGGATGTGCGACCCATGGCGGTTCGCCTTACGGCGAAAGTCCTTTCCGGCAGAAAGGACCTACTTTAACAATCATTCGCGACCGCACGCTGCTGCGGCACATCGTCATAGAACATCGTTTGTCTCCGGGTCTTCTCAGTCGTGTTTCATTCCTGCGTGGCCCGAATTCAGGCTACATCAGCAACTCCGCCTGCTGATCATTCGATTTTCAGCTGCTGAAGAACCTCGACAATGCGACTTGCCGGGACGACATACGAACCTGGCACATCGTCCTTCATGAACCGAGTGCCCAGCAACGTGATACCGGCGAGCTCGCCATCTTTGAAAAGCGGCGTTCCTTCGGGGAGTCGCTGATCGATCTGGATCAGACCGGTGAATTCGCGGTTGAGTTCGTGGCTCGGAAGCTGCCACGTCGTCGTTTGGTCCACTGCAGTGACGCGAGCGGCATTCGCTGTGACTTCAAAATCGGCTCGTCCGTGCATGAGAATGGCTGACAAAACATCGCCGGTCTTCAGAGCCACTGGATTCTCGAGTTGAAACGAAGTCAGTTCCTCCTTTGCAATGTGCAGGGCCAGATCCGGAGTGCTGAAGTCTGCATGTGTTGTGGGAACATCTTCGCGATCATAGAATTCCAGAAACGTGCGATCGATGGCATGTTCGATGTTGCCAGGAACAATCGTCGCTGGCCCGGCTGTCAGTGCGATCGTTTCCTGTCCATGCTGGATCAGCAGGGCTGGCACGGCACGCCGTGCTTTATCCTCGAAGAACACCAGAACAAGGCGGCTAATCGCTTTTTCAGCTTCAGATTTCGGACGCCAGCGAGTAATCGCAAAAGGCGTATCATTCTCTTCGGATGTGAAGGCAGGCTCTGGGATTCGTTCAGAAACGGATGTACCGGAATCTGGCTCAATGCGTGGCTCAAGCTGTGTGGATGGCCCTGCTTTCGTCTCGCTGACCGGGGAACTCTTTCGACATTTGATGCAGTAGTACTTGTCCCCTGGAAGAAAATCGATCGGCCTGTTGCTTTCAGTCAGAGCTGGTTCGCCCTTGTCGGCGGGCTCGCGGAAGCACAACCACAATGAATCATTGCTGTATTTGATGATTCCAAATGTCCGGGCATGCGAGCCATCGAACGTCAGATTCGCCCGCAAAGGATCTCCTTCAATCAGTTCGTACTGCATTGTGATGGTTATGCCACCATCCATCGGAACGACCAAATGGTCTGCAGTCACAGTAAGCCT
>JAYSPO010001396.1:0-2634 GCA_043722015.1 Candidatus Kuenenia sp.
GCAGGGAATCGCTAAAACAGCCGCAGGGACTCCGATATCGTGTGACTGATTCAGCGCTCAGGTGCCGCGATACCGACCGTGGTTCCCAAGTCGCGGAACCAATCGGGCAAGAGCATCGTGGGTGGCGCAACGATGCGGCGGCAACTCAGCTTGCACTGTTTCGAGCAGTTCCTGGAGGTTCGGTATACAGTCTCCTTTTTGCGTGCGAACTCTGAATTGGACGCGCGGCAGATATTACAGTATCGACTCGGCCTGTGGGGCGTCAATCTGGTCGCCCATGCTTTGAGGCAACGCGGACAGCCTGAAACGCGATCTGACTCTGGGAACAGGATCGAACGTTCAGGCAGCAGCCTTGCGACACCCACAGCATCACCGGAGACTCAGCGTTCGGCTTGAAATGTTGGAGGCTGTTCGGCGGTTGGTGCGTCATGACGACACGCCGGGGGAGCGTTCAGCGCCCTGCCGTAGCGCTACTCCGATTTCGGTCTTTTGTGGCATCGGTAGACGGCTTGACAGCTTCTGGAGATTTCAGGGACGCGTCAAATGTCTTTTGTGCCTCTGCGGTAGACTTTCGAGTTAACTCAAGCTGCTTCGCCACTTCTGCCGTAGTCTTCCGGCTTGACTCAAGGACCTGTTGAGGGTCAGGAGAGTTATCACACCCCATGAACAACAAGACAAAAATCACAGGAAAACACCGGACCATTGCTTCTCCAGTTACTTTGAGTTTTGGCTGGTTCGATTGACGCAATGCGCATGAGACTCTTTTCCAGATCACTCGATTTCAAAAAACAAGCTGGAAAGAAATAGGCGGTTTCACGGTCCAATATCGATTAGCGGCGAGAGAGCAGGTCAACACATAAAGGGCCGTCCCGGCAGGGTTTCTTCAGCGGCTGAATCGGACACGCAGTTCTCCCGGCGTCTCGAGATAAGCAATGAGTCAGCAATACCCCCGACAGGAGTCGAACCTGTGGCCTGCGCTTTAGGAAAGCGCCGCTCTATCCTGCTGAGCTACGAGGGCAGCATGTGGAGTATACTCAATTCCTGACCAGAACACCTGCTAAGTTTTTTAAACTATTGGCGAGAAAGAGGTATTCCAGGCAAAAACGGGCTCTCTTTCACTTCGCCCGCTTTTGACTTCGCTCGCCTGCCGGATTGTGGCGTACAACCTGCCACCACTACGTTTTTCCCTAATGTCGGCGGGTTTCGACTGATGCTGGAGTTCTTGATTGCAGGATTTCTGACCGCTGCCGCATTGTCCTGCGCGATTGCTCCGCTGATTCGTAAGTGGGCACCGGCCCTGGGGTTGATCGATTTGCCGGGTGATCGCAAAGTGCATGTCCAGCCGACGCCGCGCGGAGGCGGGATTGCGATCTTTCTGGGCTTCATGATCCCGACAGTGGCTGTCGTGGCCGCGTGCCTGATCGGTCGATCGAAACATCTGGCGGGCATCGATCCCGTCGTCGAAGCGATTCAGCAGACGCCCGAGCGGCTGTCTCAGTTTCTGGCAATCGGCATCGGGGCTTGTGTGTTGTTCCTGACCGGGCTGGCTGATGATCGCTGGAATCTGTCGTGGAAGTTTCGACTAGGGCTGCAATTGTCGGTGGCAGCAGGCGTTGTCGCATCGGGCGTGCGAGCGACCGTGTTTGTCAGTCAACCCTGGTTTGGATTTATCGCGACGGTGCTGTGGATTCTGGTGCTCACAAATGCGATGAATTTCCTCGACAATATGGACGCACTTTCGGCGGGCATCGGTGTGATTGCGTCGTTGATCTTCGCGGCCATCCTGATTGTGATGGTCAGGACGCCTGCATGGTCGGTTGCAGTTCCGTTGCTGTTCCTGGCAGGTTCTCTGATGGGATTCCTGGTCTGGAACAGACCTCCGGCAAGTATCTTTATGGGAGACTGTGGCAGCAATCTGATCGGATTTCTGCTGGCGACATTGACTGTCACAGGCACGTTTTATGAAAGCACGGGAAGTCGACATGTGATGCTGGCTCCTCTGTGTGTCATGGCTGTGCCGCTGTACGACTTCTGTTCTGTGATTTTGATTCGTCTGAGTCAGCGTCGAAGTCCGTTTCATGGTGACAAAAGTCATTTTTCGCATCGCCTCGTTGAACTTGGCATGAAGCCCGCTCATGCGGTCCTCACCATTCACCTGACAACGATCATGACTGGCCTCGGCGGATTGCTGCTGTACAAAGTGCCCGACTGGATCGGCGCGACATTGGTGCTGGCGTTGATCTTTTGCGTGCTCGCGGTGATCGCAATTCTGGAAACAGTGGGGCGACGTGCGGTCAATGAGATTCAGGAGAAGCAGAGGCGGTAGCGAATGCGTTTGTCGATTTCCATGCTGGCGTTTGCCCTGCTGACGGCAGGTTTTCTGTGGCCAACCGAAGAAGCGGTCAGTGGTCTCGGGCTGCACTTGACGGTGCTCTGGATGCTGCTGGGGTTGCTGCATGAATTGCAGCGATGGTGGGCCACGGATGAAGCGCACGCTCGGTGGCCTCGGTTTGACGGGATCGATCTCGGCGTGCTGCTGATTGCCATCGGGCATGTGGTTTCCACGCTGGCTGTATTTCAAATTGACGGTGATCGTCGAGCGGCATTGAATCTGACGTTTGAATGGATCGGGTT
>JAYSPO010001397.1:0-2831 GCA_043722015.1 Candidatus Kuenenia sp.
GGGCCAAACGGGTAGCCGACGTCCTGATCTTTACAAACACGTTCAAACTGGCGACGGTCGTAGTCGCCCCAACTGGCCCACAGCCGATCTTTTGACAGGTAATCGTTCTTCAGAATCTTTGCCGCATCGCCCAGACTTCCAGCGTCAGCAAACATTTCCGGCGTGAGCGTCGTCAGGGTCGTGCAGAACTCGCTGATTTCAGATTGTAGACGTTAAAGTATCTCGTGTTTCTAAGCAGACAACCGTGTTCGCTGACACGTTCGTTCTCCGGAGCAGAGGCAGATTATGGCTTATCTTGGGTGGCTTCTTTTAGGTCTCATTGCCGGAGCATTCCTTGCGGTGATGATTATGAAACGCATTGGAGCGGGAAGTCCGTCCGCTCAGGCGCATGCCGTTTCGAAGTTGTTGGCAACACATTTTCTTCCGCTGCTGACGGACAATATCACGATATCCCAACGGCAATTCCCGTTTCGAGTACGAGCCGACCTTCAAAGAGCGATTGACCGTCTGTTCACCGAGAAGACTCGCATTTTACATTTCTGTGGAGTTCGGCGTGAATACTCACATGAGGGCGTCACTCTGTCGGATTGTATTGTGGAGAGTCAGCACAATCCGGCAGTGTCGATCCCACCGGAGTATGAAGAACTCGACATTGGTGAAGATCAACCGATCCGAGTCCTATTGAAAGTGGCAGCAGCGGCGAAATCACACACGAAAACATTGCCGACGCTCTCAACGAGATGCTGCATAAAGGTGGGCCACTGAACCTGAAACTGCTTGGTGCGACACAACATGGGAATGGTGCCGATTAGGTGCCAGGTTTTTGTGCTTCCCAGCGAATAGGCAAAACAACCATTTTCAAGGGAACAACACAGATGCAGAATCAGGCTCAATGAGTCACTTCTCGGCCGAACTAATTCGTCAGCAGAAGTCGCCCTTCGATGGGGATGAACCGGGTTGCGGACTGGATCAGGCTTGCCGCAGTGAGTTTTCTCGCACCGTAAACCTCGACTTCCACTCCATGAATGTCCCGGAGTCTCTTTACGACAAGGTCAAAGTCACCATCGCCGGATGCCAGCACGGCAACATCACATTCCCTGGCCAGTTCAATCATATCGAGCGTGATACCTACGTCCCAGTCGCCCTTCGCGGACCCATCGCTTCTCTGAATGAACGGCTTGAGTTTCACTTCGAAACCGATGGACGTGAGGATCTGTTGAAACCGGATCTGCTTCGGGTCACCGCGATCGATGGCATACGCGAAGGCATGCACGACATTTCTTCCCGTCGTCACGGCCTCCCAGAATGCCGTATAGTTGAAGTGACATCCATGGCTCTCCCTCACCGTGTAAAAGATGTTCTGCACATCGACAAAGATTGCGACGCTTTGCACAAGTGGTCTGCCTTCTCGCCGATTTCGGGCGATTCGATGAGATGATCTTCAAATCCAAAGTCTGCCGCGACACGCGGGATACTGCACCCAAGCGGGCAGCTTGTAGGGTGTGACAAGCAACGCGCAGGCACACCGAAACACGGACATGGTGTGCCTGCGCTGTCGCTGGTCACACCCTACAAAATCAAGAATCTGGCCAGCCGTGGACAAATCACGCCAGGATGTCCTGAATCACATGACCCGCCACGTCGGTCAATCGAAAGCGGCGGCCGTTGTATTTGTAGGTCAGCCGTTCGTGATCCATCCCCAGCAGATGCAAAATCGTCGCGTGCAGGTCGTTGAGGTGGACTCGGTTTTCAACCGACTTGTACCCGATTTCATCTGAGTTCCCGTAGCTGACTCCGCCTTTGACACCGCCGCCGGCCAGCCATGCGCAGAAGTGGTGCGGGTTATGGTCGCGGCCGGGCTTGTCTCCGGTTTGCGCGATTGGCAGCCGACCAAATTCTCCGCACCAGATCACAAGCGTGTCATCCAGCAGACCGCTCGCCGCCATGTCACTGAGCAATCCAGCAACCGGCTTATCTGTTTCTCCGGCGAACTGCCGGTGATTGCCTTCAATGTCGCTGTGGCCGTCCCAGGAGCGCTGATTCTCCATGCCGCCTGAATAAATCTGAACGAACCGAACGCCGCGTTCGACCAGGCGTCGAGCCGTCAGACACTGCCGCGCAAAGTGATCACACTGTTCATCGCCGATGCCGTACAGATCCTGGATGTGTTTCGGCTCAGTCGCCAGATCGAGTGCTTCCGGAGCTGCCGCCTGCATGCGATACGCCAGCTCAAAACTTTCAATCCGCGCCGCGAGTTCTGTATCTGCAGCATGCTGTTCCTGATGCAGTCCGTTGAGCTGTTTGAGCAGATTCAGCTCATTCCGTTGAGCGGATTCGGTGAGTGATGCCGGTCGCACCAGATTATCAATCGCTTCTCCCTGTGGACGCAGGTAAGTTCCCTGATAAACGCCGGGCAGAAATCCGGCGCTCCAGTTCGCCGCGCTGCCCTTGGGCAGGCCGCGGCCTTTGGGATCGCTCATCACAACAAAGCCGGGCAGATTGGCACTCTCGCTGCCGAGGCCGTATGTGACCCACGATCCAACGCACGGAAATCCCATCCGCGCGAACCCGGTATTCATGGCAAACAGGGCCGGTGAGTGATTGTTCGATTCCGTGTAGCCCGATTGAATCACGGCCATGCGATCGACGTGCTCACCAAGGTGAGGAAAAATATCCGGCACCATTTTACCGCACTCACCGCGCGGAGTGAACGTAAACGGCGACTGCATCAGATTGCCGACCGCGTTCTTGAAAAATCCCGTCGTGTTCTGAAACTCCGGATCGAATTCGCGGATCGTCTTGCCATTCCATTTTGTCAGTTCAGGCCGATA
>JAYSPO010001398.1:0-2685 GCA_043722015.1 Candidatus Kuenenia sp.
GCCGCAACGGCTCTCAGCAACTGCTGCACATCTTCAGGCGAGGCAGACGTGCCTGCAGGTGGAGTAAAATACGGCGTGCCAGGAGTTTCGAGAGATGAATCAGACAAGACCGAACACCATATCCATTTCTTCAGCGATGTGTTTCAGTTCCGCAGCGTCGCCGCCACCGACTTCTGCTGCGACCCAACCGTAAAAATTAATTTCGCGCAACGCTTTGCGGACATCAGCATAGTCGATGTCGCCTTCTGAAATCCGAGCCCACTCGTCGTTCGCGCGTGAATAGCCCTTGATATCCAGTTTCATCACACGCTTGCCAAGCTGACGAATCCAGTCGCCCATGCTGCCATATTTCCAATGATTGCCGATATCAAATTGCATGCCAACCCATGGTGAATTCAATTCATCCACATACGCGACAAACTTTGCGGCAGTCTGTGTGTGATCGCCGGCGTGATCGTACAGAAATTGATTCCAGACGTTCTCAATGACGATCTGCACGCCCAACTGAGCAGCGAGCGGCACGGCAAGCGAAATGTTTTCGATCGAGCGTTTCCAGATTTCGGCTTCAGGGCCATCCGCCCCCTTTCCGACGACCAGCAGGACCGAGTGGCCACCGACGGCGTGAGTTTCCCGAATGGCCGCTTTCAAAGACTCCAGAGCTTTTGCGCGAACTGCGGCATCGGCGTTTGTGTGCCGAATGTCCCAGTGTGTCGAGTTCACTGTTCCGTCAACCGGCAGCCCGCTTTCGGCGATGGCCTGAATGGTCTCTGCCACATTCATGCCGGGAGCATTCATTTCAATTCCGTCAAAACCTGCGGCTTTCACAGCTTTGAACTTTTCAGTCAACGTGCCGGGAACCTGCACCATCCCGATCTTCAGCGTCTTCCACAGTCGCCCCTTCAGACCATCGCCTTCCAGAGCCAACGCTGTCACCGGAGCAGCCAGAGCAGAGCCCGTCCCAGCCAGGATCGAACCCGCTGCAGCCGCCAACGCAGTTGACTGGAGAAACCCTCGGCGTGAAAAATGATCAATCGTCATGGCAAACTTCTCCGGCCTCGCAAAATTTCAGGATCAGGACAATCCACGAGGGTGGAAAAGGGGTCAGGAACCAATAGTGCGAAGCACCCCTTGGGCCATTTGGCTATTGGTTCCTGACCCCTTTTCCAAGCCCTAACAAAGGAAAGTCTACCCGCGACGAGGACGCGATTCAATCTGCCAGGCTTTCAGCGTCGGATCAATACTTTGGAACCGACGGTCAGCAACGCAAAGACTTCTTCAATGTTCTGGTCGTCCAGATGAATGCAGCCACGTGAGACGGCCTGGCCGATGGAATCCGGGTCGATCGTGCCGTGGATTCCAATGTGATTGCCGAGACCCAGCCAGAATTTCCCGAGCGGATTTTCCGGATCATCGGCATCCACGACTCCTCCGTCGGGATTGTACCAGGCTGGATTCTCCAGTTTGTCTTCGATTTTGAAATCCCCTATGGGGGTCCCATGATCCGCCCCGATCCCGATCGGATAACATTTCACGTACCAGCCGTGCGCGTGAACGGTCAGACAGAAAGCCTGCAGATCCACCACCGCTCCGAACGGGCCGCGAACCACCTTCAGTTGTTGTCCTGCCTGCAGATCGTCCGGATCGACCCGATTCAAGCGCGCGAGATACTGCCAGGGGACATCATACTTTTTTGCGATCGAACCAAGTGTCTCTCCGTAATCGACAAAATGCGGTTCTGCGAACTGACGCTCCGGTGTGGTAAAAATGATCGCAGCCGTTTGATCGATTCGCTCCTGAATCACGTGTCGATGTTCCGGATGTTTCCAGTAGATCTCGGACATTTCCTGATGAGCTTCCAGGATCTGATCGGCTGCCATGAATTCTTCGATGCGTCGCAGTCGCGCGGCGATCTCAGCGGTCAGCACGGCTGGTTGCGAAGTACGTAAAGGATTCGCTTCGGAACTCTGCCGTGCATCAGGTTCATAGGACGCCTGCTCAACCTCAGAGTCTCGCCGAACATTCGAGGCTGTTCGATTGATGCGGTTGGCATCTCGTGCATCAGACTCAGCAGGACCTTGCGCGTCGAGGCGTTCACTATGCGCAAGCGCATGAACGAGTGGGTCTGTGCTGTCTACGACCTCGCTGTCGATTTCTATAGACGATTCATCACGAAGATCTCCCCAGTCGTCATTGAGGAACGCATCGGCTTCATCGGGCGACGTCTGAATTGTCTTCGCCACTGAACCTGTTGCAGCAGACCGCACACGCGGGATCAGATCCAGCTGCCAGATTAGAAATGCAGCGGCGACGCCACTGACAATCCACCAATGGAGTTTCGACTGTCGCGCAGGTTTTGTAGCGAACGGTTCCATGTTCTGCGTTACCTCAAGATCCTTTTGAAGTGTCCTTCAGGGCTGCCGGGATTGTCGCAAACGCCGGAATTTACGGCTACCCCGGTCTGGGGGCATTGCGATATGGGGGTACGATTGAGCAGATTCCGGTGCAAAACGCGGTTCCGGAAGCATTGCTGCGAGGTTTTCGCTCGTGCGCGGACGGGAATGCGATTCGCGGAGCGACGTCGCCTACGATAGGGGTAGGGAAGGTTCATTGATTTGAACCTCCCCTCCCGCCGAACCGGACTGGCGGATCTCCCGCATCCGGCTCTCCAGTCGATTGTTACTTGTC
>JAYSPO010001399.1:0-1817 GCA_043722015.1 Candidatus Kuenenia sp.
CAACGGCCCGCTGCAAAGCTAAGCTGCGGAATTCGCGCGTCCGCCACCGTCAATGCGACGTTTTAGAAGCGAAAACGTTCGGGGCAAAAAATGCATGGGCAAAAAAATAGCAGCCATTTTTTTGCCCAACATTTTTTTGCCCATAATGTTGAGGCCAGATACATCTTAGCCCGGCGGCGGATCGTTGTTTTCTTTCCGTGCGTTTCATTCGGTTGTCCCCATTCGGTTGTGGCACTGCGTCGCCTGAAATGCACAACCGAACGCACAAACTTGCCGGGAACACCGAGGGAAAGGCACGCCGATTTCGGCGAAATCGGCTTACGAATGCGGCGGGACGCTCTGCAGATCCTTCAACATGCGTCGCGCTCCGTTGCCGAGGAACAGGACATCCACACCGGCCACGACCAGCGAATAGCCCTTGTCCATCCACGGTTTCACCGCGTCGAATGAGATGCCGAAATAACCCAGCGGCATTTGAACGGCCTGACAGGCCTGCGTAATGCGATCAATTCCGTGAAGCACTTCGGGATCTGAAATCTGGCCCATCTTTCCGTAGCTGGCCGACAGATCGTACGGTCCCAGCAAGACAGCATCGACGCCCGGAACTTTGACGATTGCGCCGATGTTCTCCACCGCTGACCGGTGCTCCGCCTGCACAATCACAGAAACATCTGCGTTTGCGCTGGCGACGTATTCAGCAAAGCGAAAGCCGTAACCGTGAGCGCGAGCCAAACCCACGCCGCGACTTCCTTCCGGTGCGTAGCGTGCAAATCGGACAACATCAGCGGCCTGTGCGGTCGTGTTGACCTGCGGCACGATGATACCTGCCGCGCCAAGGTCGAGGACCTTCTTGATCGCAACCTCATCGCAGGCCGGGACACGCACGATACATGCAATCCGATGACTCACAGCCTGAAGGATGCCAAGGATGTCGGATGTATCGAGCGGTCCGTGCTCGCCATCAATAAACAGCCAGTCGAAACCTGCGTCGGCAAGGATTTCCGCCGTCGATGCGGTTGGCAGCGTCACCATCGTGCCCAGCAGGCGTTCGCCGCTGCGGAGTCGCGTGCGAAAACTATCAGGCATGGTCGTTACTCCTGCGGCGTTAAGAGTCGTCAGTAGTCAGTTTTCAGTCGTCAGTAGAAACAGTTGGGCATCGTTCCTGGCTGCTGAGAGAGACAATCGGCGAGCGGCATGCGTCAACTTGCCGGTACAAGAACGAGGTACCATTGGGCTCACGCCGCTCCACTCGCCGGACTCATTTCTGGCCGCGCGGAGTACAAATCAACACGTCGCTATGCCTTTTCGCCAATGCGCATCCCGTAGAAGGATCGGTGCACGAAGTACGAAGCGATCACGAACAGCACAATGGCAATCACCATGTTCAGCGAGATTCCGGTGCTTGCGTGGAAGTCGAGAGCTGTCTGTTCTTTCGAAATACTGACCGCGAGTTCCACAGCGAGCAGACCAAACAACGTCGTGAACTTGATGACCGGATTCAGAGCCACGGACGACGTGTCTTTGAACGGGTCGCCCACTGTATCACCCACGACTGTGGCGGCGTGTAACGCAGTCCCCTTCTCGTGCATATCGACTTCGACGATCTTCTTGGCGTTGTCCCACGCACCGCCCGCGTTCGCCATAAAGATGGCCTGGTAAAGTCCGGCAATCGCAATGGACACAAGGTAACCGATAAAGAAAAACGGATCCGCGAAGGCAAAAGCCAGTGTGATAAAGAAGACGCACAGGAAGATGTTAAACATCCCTCGTTGCGCGTAAATGGTGCAGATTTCAACAACCTTCTTACTGTCTTCCAC
>JAYSPO010001400.1:0-8309 GCA_043722015.1 Candidatus Kuenenia sp.
ACGCCGAGCTGATTGGCGACGGGATGTTCAGGGCCAAGGAAGCCCAGCGCAAGAAACACAAGATCTGCGGGGTATTCTTTTTCGGTCCCCGGAATCGGAACGAATGGCGGACCGCCTTCGGTCATAACCTGCCAATCGACTTCGATTGTTTTGACGGCCTTGACGTTGCCATTGCCGTCATCCACAAACTCAGCTGTTTGAATACAGAACGCGCGGGGATCGTCGCCGAATTTTGCGGCAGCTTCTTCGTGGCCGTAATCGACTCGATATACGCGCGGCCACTGCGGCCACGGGTTGTTGGACGATCGCTGCAGCGGTGGCTTCTCGACGATCTCAAAATTCACCAGCGACTTGCATCCATGACGCATGGAAGTGCCCAGGCAGTCGTTCCCGGTGTCACCCCCACCGATCACGACAACATGCTTATCCTTCGCGCTGATGAATTCGCCGTCTTCAAGCTTACTGTCCAGCAGGCTGCGTGTGTTTGGCCGCAGGAAGTCCATGGCATAATGGACGCCTTTCAGGTCACGTCCCCCGATGGGAAGGTCACGAGGACGCGTTGAGCCGGTGGCAAGGACTACGGCATCGAAGTCTTCCAACAACTGCGAAGCGGGGATGTCTGTGCCGATCGTTGTGCCGGGAAAGAAGGTAATGCCTTCCTGTTCCATGATACGGACTCGACGATCCACAACATCGTGTTTTTCGAGCTTCATATTGGGAATGCCGTACATCAGCAATCCGCCGACGCGGTCATCGCGTTCGTAGACCGTGACCCAATGCCCGGCTTTGTTGAGCTGCGCGGCAGCCGCAAGTCCAGCCGGGCCGGAACCTACCACAGCAACCTTGCGTCCTGTGCGGACCTGAGGCGGCTGAGGGATAACCCAACCCATTTCGAACGCATGATCGATAATCGCACATTCGATATTCTTGATCGTGACAGCCGGTTCGATCACGCTGAGGCAACAGGAACCCTCGCAGGGAGCCGGACAGACTCGACCAGTGAACTCAGGAAAATTGTTCGTCTTGTGCAGGCGATCCAATGCGTCGCGCCAGCGGCCCTGGTAAACGAGATCGTTCCACTCGGGGATGAGGTTATTGACCGGACATCCGGAAGCCATGTTCGCCATCAGATCACCGGTGTGACAGAACGGCACGCCACAATCCATACACCGCGCACCCTGAACCTTGAGGTCCGTTTCGGGCATGTGTTCGTGGAACTCATTCCAATCGAGAATGCGCAACAAGGGATCACGGTCTGTGGGGACCTGTCGCGTGTATTCTTTGAAGCCAGTGGGTTTTCCCATCGTACGTTACTTTCGGTGCAATTTCGGCACTAGAACAGCTCAAAAAAATTGGTCAGGCTACCGGACAATTTCACAATAAACCGAGCTGCATCAGCTCCGTTGACAGCTCGATGATCATAGGAGAGCGACAAAGGAAGCAGTAAGCGTTCCACAATTTTCCCGTCTTCCATCACCAGTTGGTTCTGACCACGCGACATGCCCAAAATGGCAACTTCCGGATAGTTCACGATCGGTGTGAACGCTGTGCCCCCGATTCCGCCAAGATTTGTGATGGTAAAGCTCCCACCCTGCATCTCCTCCGTTCTGAGTTTCCGATCGCGGGCTCGCCCGGCAAGGTCGGTTAATTCGGCAGCGACCTGCAGGACATTTTTCTGATCGCAGTTGCGGATGACCGGCACGACGAGCCCGCCCGGTGTGTCCACTGCCACACCGATATGGTAATACTTCTTCTGCACCAATTCGCCGGACACCATATCCACGCTGGAATTGAAGTTTGGAAACGCTTTCAGGGCTCCGACAACCGCTTTGATCATGATCGCGGTCATGGTGATCTTCGGTGAACCAGGATTGGCTTTGACGTAACGTTTGCGAGCGGATTCAAGTTCCGTGATATCGGACAGATCGTGTTGAGTCACATGAGGAATTGTGATCCACGCGGTGTGCAGATTCGCGGCAGCCATGCGGAAGATTTTATTCATTGACACTTTTTCAACCGGACCAAACTTGCTGAAGTCCGGCATTGGTGCCGCCTGAACCATACCAAATCCCGCACTTGATGCGGCGTTAGGGATGGGTGGTTGAGTCATCCGATGATGCACGAATGCTTCGACGTCTTCGAGCGTAATTCGACCGCCAGCGGCTGTACCGCTGATCTGCTTCAGATTCACGCCTAGTTTACGAGCAAATCGCCGAACGCCTGGACCAGCCGCTGCTGGCGGACCGTCGCTCTTTGGAATTGCTGCCGCCGTCGACAGCGGTGCGGTGACCGGAGCGTTTGGTGCCGGAGTTGGATCGTCGAATTGAGCCACGGTCACAACAGCCGGAGCCGCCGATGGAACTTTCGCTGCAGGCTCAGTGGCTGACGATGTTGCGTTAATCGTAATCAAAGATGCACCGATATTTACGCTCGTGCCTGGCTGGATGTGAACAGCAGTGATGATACCCGCATGCGGGCAGCTGATTTCTGCGACCGCTTTGTCGGTTTCGACTTCGCAAACGACAGTGCCGCTGGTGATCGTGTCGCCAATTTTTACATTGACGGAAGCGATATCGACCTTCGTGACGCCCTCGGAAACTTCCGGCAATCTGAATTCCACTGGTCCGCTTATGGCGACTGCCGCCGGCTTTGTTGCAACTGATGGTGCGGGTGTGGGTGCCGGTTTCGCCGTGGATGCAGCTACGGCGGGCGCGACGTTTGTCACCGGTGCCGCGACCGGTTTTGCAGCAGCAGCTACGCCGTTCGTTGCTTCGATCATCAAAATCGGCTGCCCGATGTTGAGTTTATCGCCGGACTTTATCAACAGTTTTAAAATCCTGCCTGCGTGAGGGCAATTGATTTCCGCCACCGCTTTGTCGGTTTCGACTTCGCAGACGATGGCCCCGGCTTCGATAACGTCGCCTTCCTTGACGCGCACTTCCGCGACGTCAACAGAGGTGACTCCTTCAGACACTTCCGGCAACTTGAATTCGATGGACATGGCTGGAGTTTTCAGGGTTCAGTTTTCAGGGTTCAGTGAATAGCAAATTGAAAGGTGCATGCAGCAAAGCAAAACACACCCTGCTCAAATCTTAAATCTCAAATCTCAAATCCCTAGGCATTCAACGGATTGACTTTCTCCGGATCGATTCCCAGATCTTTCAGGATATCGGGGAGTTTCGATGCGTCAAACGCACCCATCCGGGCCAGTCCGCGAAGTGCTGCGTAGGCTGTGGATTCGCCGTCAATCTGGAAATGCCGACGCAATTCCGGACGTGTTTCGCTGCGCCCGAACCCGTCGGTTCCCAGCACAATGTATTCACCAGGTATCCACTCGCGAATCTGATCCGCGACGAGGCGCACGTTGTCGCTGGTCGAAATAAACGGACCAGTCACTTCGTCAAGTGTTTCTTCCAGAAAGCTGCGACGGGCCGTCTGGCCTGGATGCAGATCGTTCCAGTGCTGACAATCCATCGCGTTCCGCCGGAGCTCGCTGTAACTCGTGACGCTCCACACATCTGTGCCGATGTTGTACTTGTCCTTCAGGATTTTCTGAGCCCGGATCGATTCACGCAGAATCGTACCGCTGCCGAAGAACTGCGGGCGATGCCTCTGACTTTCGCCGCTGTCAGTAGAACTTAGCCTGTACATGCCTTTGATAATGCCTTCGATGACTTCGCCGCGATCAGGCATGACTGGTTGAGCATAGTCTTCGTTGTAGACAGAAAGGTAATAGAAGATTTCTTCGCCGTCAGCATACATCCGACGCAGCCCGTCCTGAACGATCACAGCCAACTCATAACCAAAGGCGGGGTCGTAGGCACGCAGCGATGGAACGGTTGTCGCCATCAACTGGCTGTGACCATCTTCGTGCTGCAGGCCTTCTCCGTTCAGAGTCGTCCGTCCGGACGTTCCACCGCACAGGAACCCCTTGCAGCGTGTGTCAGCGGCACACCAGATCAGGTCGCCGACGCGCTGAAACCCGAACATGGAATAGTACACATAAAACGGCACCATGTTCATTCCGAGGTTGGCATACGCTGCGCCCGCTGCGATGAATGATCCCATGGCACCGGCTTCGTTGATACCTTCTTCGAGCAATTGGCCGTCGCGAGCTTCGCGATAGTAGATCGCATTCTTCGCATCAACTGGTTCGTAGAGTTGTCCTTTGCTTGAGTAGATTCCACATTGGGAGAACAAATCCTCCATGCCAAATGTTCTTGCCTCATCCGGAATGATGGGAACAATTCGCTTGCCAATTCCCTTGTGTTTTATCAAACCACGGAGAATCTGCCCAAGCGCACCTGTTGTGGAACCCGCGGCGTCGCTGCCGGGAAGCAATCCTTTTGCCTGAAATGCCTTGTCAGAAATTTCTGGCACGTCAACAAAATCTGGTACGACAGTCCGGGATGGAACGAAGCCACCGAGAGCTACGCGCTTCTGGCGCAGGTAGGCCATTTCCGGACTGTCTTCTGCAGGTTTGTAGTACGGGAGCTTCTCCAGTTCAGCATCGCTGATCGGAAGATTGAAGCGATTTCGGAATGCACGGAGTGGCGCCAACTCGACATTCTTGGAATTGTGAGCTTTGTTCTGTCCCTCGCCGGCATCGCCGAGGCCGTAGCCCTTTACGGTCTTGGCCAGAATCACAGTCGGAGCACCCTTGTGATTCACAGCCGCGTGATAGGCCGCGTAAATTTTCTCAGGATCATGGCCGCCGCGACGAATATTCTGCATCGTTTCATCTGAAAGATGCTCAACCATTTTCAGCACGTCAGGGTCCGCGCCAAAAAAGTGCTGCCGAATGTAGGCTCCATCAGACACCGTATATTTCTGGTACTGACCGTCCACAACTTCGCCCATGCGTTTGACGAGCTTGCCATCGACGTCATTGTCCAGAAGCGGATCCCAGTCCGTTCCCCAGACGACCTTAATCACATTCCAGCCAGCACCCCGGAAGGCCGCTTCCAGTTCCTGAATAATTTTGCCGTTGCCTCGTACTGGCCCGTCGAGTCGCTGCAGATTGCAGTTGATGACCCAGGTCAGGTTGTCGAGATTTTCACGAGATGCCAGTGTCAGCGCGCCAAGCGATTCGGGTTCGTCGCATTCCCCATCGCCAAGATAAGCCCAGACGCGGGATTTGGACGTATCGACGAGTCCGCGATGTTCCATGTACCGCAGAAATCTGGCCTGATAGATCGAACAGATCGGGCCCAGCCCCATGGACACAGTCGGAAATTGCCAGAAGGTTGGCATCAACCACGGATGCGGGTAGCTGGACAGGCCAGTGCCGGCAGGAAGCTCACGTCGGAAGTTGTCGAGATGTTCTTCGGTTAAACGACCTTCAAGGAACGCTCGTGAATACATCCCCGGCGAAGCGTGGCCCTGGAAATAAACCATGTCGCCGGTGTGATCAGCCGTGCGCGCATGAAAGAAGTGATTCTGTGCCACTTCGTACAACGTGGCGGATGAAGCGAACGTCGAAATATGCCCGCCGACACCGCCTCCCTTCTGGTATGCACGGACTACCATCGCCATCGCGTTCCATCGCACGAAGCTCTTGATACGTCGTTCAATTTCCCGGTTGCCGGGGAATTTCACCTGATCGGAGTGGTGAATTGTATTGATATACGGTGTATTGGCCGTAAACGGCAGCATCACCCCGCGAGCGTAAGCGCGCTCCTGAAGGTGAACCAGGAGTTCGCGAAGCTTTTCGGGCCCGTAGCGGTGCAGAATGTCTTCGAGCGATTCGTACCAATCATCAAGCTCTTCCGGAGCAATTCCCGAAACCGTGTCAAGAACAGCCTGATCCAACATTCGTATCCCCAGAGATGAAATTCGGACGTTTCGTATAATCGTGGACAATCGTGCTTCGAATGCCCATTTTTGCAGTTTTGCTGTCGCCTGGACAGCGTGCCTGGCTATCCAGACGTGGCGGATTGTAGGTTTGTAATCAAACCCATTCAATGCGGGGGCGGATTGGCATGTAATTCTCTCAAAAGAGCGGGGAGTTGAGGGATCGTCAGCAGGCAATGCTAACGGTCATGCTGAGGAAATGGCTAAGACATATTCAACTCTTACGAGAAAGCGGGTTTTCCTGGCAAGTGGCGGTCTGGGCAAGCGATAAGGGGCAAGGAACAGCGCCGGACCTTCGCGCTGAGGCGTGTTTTTGGGGAGAGTTGGTTCAATGCTGCCGATCCTGGGAATCATCATCGTATTGGGCTCGGTTCTGACCGGGTTCTCAATGGCTGGTGGCCATATGCACTCATTGATTCACCCTTCGGAAATTGTCACCATCGGTGGCGCCGCGTTGGGCGCGATGATCTGCAGTTCACCACCCAAGGTGCTCAAAGACGTCATGAAGGGGCTGATCACGTTGCTGAAAGGAGGCAACGTCGGCAAGCAGACCTATAATCAGGCGTTCAAACTGCTCTATGAGTTGTTCAGAGTGGCCAGACGAGATGGAATGCTGGCCTGGGAAACGGTCATCAGCGAAGGCCACAGCAATGCAACTTTTCAGAAGTATCCAAAAATTGCAAACGACCATCATCTGATGGAGTTCGTTACCGGCGGACTGCAGGGCGCCATGGAAGGAAATGATGGCCCCAGCCTGCAAGCGCTGCTCGATGCGGAGATTCAGGTCTTTGAAAATGAACACCATGATGCTGTTTCTGCGCTGACGCGGACGGCAGATGGTTTGCCAGGATTCGGGATCGTCGCGGCGGTACTCGGGATCGTGGTGACGATGGGAGCCATCGGTGGTCCCGTCGAAGAAATCGGTCACAAGGTCGGTGCAGCTCTGGTGGGTACGTTCCTGGGAATTCTATTGTCGTACGGTCTGATTGGACCGCTTGCCGGTGCGCTCGATGGGCTCGGTCATGCCGAAGCCGCGCTGCAAAAGACAATTGCTGCAGCCATTGTGGGTTTTGCCGGCGGCGGTTCTCCGAGAACCGTGATGGACAACGTGCGACGCGGCTGCGGAACGGCCGTGCGGCCGTCAAGCAAAGAACTGGATGAAATGCTGAAGGAAGTGGACGCACAGAAGTAGCGAAGCAGGAGAATTCTGACATGGCAGGTGGCGGTGGTGCATGGAAAGTGGCTTACGCAGACTTCGTAACGGCGATGATGGCGTTCTTCATGGTGATGTGGCTGGTGTCGCAGGACCAGAAAGTCAAAGACTCCGTCGCCAAGTATTTCGTGGATCCTGTAGGTTTCAGTCTGTCCGGATCTTCCAACCGGCCTGCCAATTCCGCCGGGCTGTTCGAATCGGAATTCAATGGCCAGGTTCCTGGTGCGAAAAACCGTACCTCGGGGCGAGGTCGCGGTTCGATGCAATCGCGCGAGAACATGGAAAACGAAACCGGTCTGGTTGCCGATTCCATCATGGAAGAGCCCGGTCAGTCCGAGCGCTGGCAGGCTGAAGCGAAGAAGCAGCTGGAATCGGCAAAGAATGTCCCCGCCGTGCGTGAAGGCACTGTGTCCGAACGTGAAGCCGCGAAAGTACTGCTTGCCCGCAAAATGCGGGAACAGGTCACTGCCGAAGCCATGAGCAGCACTGAGGGTGTCTATCAGGATCTGGTCTCGACGTCGCTGAACCGCGTCGATTTCGAAGAGCTTGCCGAAGAAGTCATCCGCACGAGCATTGAATCACGCTGACGATCTGTCAAATGGACGAAACAGCCGTCCGACGGACATAAATATCCATTGTGTGTGGCTTACTCCCGGCGCGGCTACAACTGGCAAGTTCAGCCTAATCCTGAACATGCGTCCTTTGGAGTGCGGTGACTCGTCGCCGCTTTCTTTTTCAGATAATTTGGCTTTGGGAAAGCAGTTTGTTTGATCTGCCGACTTCACCTGAAATTGAAATGGAATATTCGCTGTTTTCCCAGGCCGATTGACAAAAATGCCGTGTTGGAAAGGCAAAGCGGCGACAAGTCGCCGCACTCCAAATGACGGTTGCTTGTTTCAGGCCTGATAACTCATCGATCCTCCACATTTTTTGTCGGCTGACGCCACCCTGTCGCTTCGATTCTTGTCAACTCTGCATCAAGATCATTGCCCTGATAAAATGACAGCCAGCCACGCAGGTGCTGAGTTTCACCTGGAGCACAATCCGGAAACTTCGGATCTGAATGCAGACATGGACAGGGCGCGTTACCCCAGGCGCGGTGAATCGGATCCCAGCCGCTGATGATCCAGCGAGTCCCGTCAATCGATCCAGCCACAGCATAACCATTCACAAACTTCTTGTTGTCGTTCGTCTGTTGATCGAAGCCCTCGGCTCCCTTAAGCATCACGCAGTTCTGAACTCG
>JAYSPO010001401.1:0-4364 GCA_043722015.1 Candidatus Kuenenia sp.
ACAGTTCCGGTGGTATGTCAGACATCCGTGTCATGCACGTGATGTCTCAGATTCTCAATTTCCTGTACAGACCAATCCCGGGCCGTGAACGGTTACCAATGGACGAGACACAGCGTCCGCGACTCGTGGTGTTCGTGATCGTCACCGACGGCCAGGAGAACGCCAGTCGTGAGTTCAGTCGGACGCAGATCCGACAGATGATTGAGCACCAGCAGTCGGTCTATAAATGGCAGTTCACGTTTCTGGCGGCGAATCAGGATGCTTTTGCGGAAGGAGCATCGCTCGGAATCTCCGCAGACGGGATCGCCCAATGGGCCACCGACAAGGTTTTCGGCAGCTACGATGTCGCTGCGCGGAAACTCAGCCGCATGCGAAAAGCCGCAAGTGCCGGGGAGACGATCGACAATAAGTTCACCGACGAGGAACGTCAGTCACTGGAGTAACATTGAACACGCAACTGGCACTCGGGACACTTCGACACGGCCTTCTTCCAGGAAAGTCAAAAGCCATGGTACCGAAACACAACGTGAACGACGGGAATTCATCATCGGACGATTCGTCGAATAATGAGCCGAAACCGTCAGAAGAACTCAAACCACAATCTGAGCCCACCAAGAAAAAAACCCGAATCGTTGATACGACAAAGGAACACCTAAGGAAGGGCTTCGCATTTATCGGAGGAGTCCGCGCACCACGGGACTGATCGGAATAACAGACCGTGAGGAATGCTGTGGTTCAGTATGTACTCTTGTCGTATGTGGCCCGGCTGGTCGGGCCATGATGGGCGACACCCTCGAAATCAAATTCTGTCGCCACTATCATCACGGGATTGATTCCTTGATTCGCGCGATGAAGGTCTACCAGTGGCAAAGCAAGCAAAAAAGACAGCCGTGTTCCTGATCGTTGATGTCAAAGATCGGCGAAATAAACTCGCAGCAGGTTTGCGCGAGATCGGCTACGATGGGGATGCTGTGATGATGACCCACAACGGAACGAAAAACCGTGAGCACATCGAATCGGTTGAACTGTACCGCGTGTTCCCGGCGGAACATAACGGCCTGACGGTCGAATCAGCGTGGACTTGGATCGATAGCTGAGTAGCGATACGTGGACGACCGGCAACGAGTTGAGACCCGTGGCCGACGGCGGCACATCCTGCGGCCCTAAGCGCGGCCGATGAGAACATTTAGCCAGGGAAAAGCATGACTCAGAAACCATCCAGCCTCTCGCCTGATCAAAAATCATTGCAGACTGTGGCATTGAGGCAACTGCAGGACGTTTTGACAACTCTGGAGAGGCTGCGGGAGATCACGAACGAACCAGCCGATACGGAAGCCCTCCTGGACGCAAAGGAGCAAGTCAACGCGGCTGTGGAAATCCTTCAGCAATGGTACGGCACCGAGCCGGAACTGACGGATGATGGAAGTGAAGGCTGAACTGAATCGGCGGTATGCGGTCGAGAACTGACTTCCAGCCTGCCTGAGGCGAGTGGTCGCAGTGATGCGGTGGCGGTCGATCCACGAGTCACGCAGCACCGTCGTCATTTTCTGAATGGCAGTTACTCACTCAGGCCGGTTAGTCCTGAATCAGTAAAGACGTGGGAATTTCTGTCGCCAATTTCGCCAAATCAACCTGATTTTGGCGATTGCGGGCTTGGCCGAAAACGCACTTTGCTTGCCATCGATTTGATGACACTTTGCGGGATTGTCACCACGTCTTTCGACGCTCCGGTCGATGTGACCGGAGCAGTTTCGAACTGCATGGGAAACTACTCCGTGCGGTCTCACCGGAACAGGATCTGGCGACAAGCCGCAGTGTCCGGTCTGTTGGATCGACGCTTCGATCGGTGGTACAAATCTGACTCATGACACGCCCTCCTGAGTGGTTTCGTCTGGAGTCCCAGGACGCAGCTGTCGCGATCTCATTTGCGGCTTCGTTATGGTATATTTGTCGTCATTTCGACTACGCACTGTGACTGTCGTTCGAGCTCTCGCAAATCAGGTCGTTGGTCTGGCAATTTAGTCAGAATCGGGTAAACGCTGTCGCATGAAAAACCCTCCGTGGTCATTCTCGGGCAGAGAACCAGGGAGGGCTTCAAAATCATCGCCAAGAGCGGGCTTTTCAATCAATACCAACTCTGACGAACGGCAGTTTGCAAAAAAATCTTCCGTCCGCCAATAGATCACGCTGCGCGCATGCAATATTCTGACAGTGCCATTCGTCACTGACACCTTTTGTGCTCTCTGATTCTCATCGCGTCATACCGACGGGAGCAAAGTCGTCCATTATGATGTTGTTTCCAGATTCGCACCAAAGTATCCGATCTTTCTCCGTTGCAAACGATGAGTATGGGCGACTGTGCATGCAATACCGCAGAATTGGAGAGTAAAATTTACATCCGAAGCGATTTACGGAGGCGTTATCCGAAAACCAATAGAATGCGAATCCGCCACGCATTGGTGTCGGGGGATCAAGTTCGTATGTCGCATGCCCTCGGCGCACCGTGGAAAAAAAAGCGGCGATGTACACGCCGATCAGGCACAGAGTCAAGAAGAATGCTGTTCGTCGATAACTCGTCGATTTTGTGTGTTCCAACTGATTTATTCCTGGGCATCGTAGTACCCTCGATCGTACTCAAGTCCTAGGTCGGTGTTCGTGTGAGTTGTTACTTGAACCCGAACTTTCACGTTTAAATCCGCGTCGTCGAAGACTTGCTGAAGTGTGTTCGTGATTTTGATGGGGTCAAACGACATTGGCGAGGTCTCTCCAAAATTGACCCAAATGTATATTGGCGTTGCCGGAGGCGTCTCCTCGAGCCCCGTCGGGTCTGTAAGGTTTATTGCACTGTTTGCGACATACCTTGTTATGTTCGTATCCCCCGCCGCAAACCCCGTCGGATCTTCGCTGATCAGCCGCCCAATTTTCGCGTCGTACCAGCGGGCACGATAGTAGTACAGTCCAGCGTCACCGTCCCATTCACGCCCCGTGTAGCTGAACAGAAACTTGACCGTCGCATCCGACTCCGCTGTCAGGTTTCCGAAGGCGTCGTACTTGCGGTGGTTCACAACCGTCGTGGTGCCGCTGGCGTAGCGGACCATGTCACGAACCGTGCCCTGATGATCGGCCAGAGCCCAGGTGACGACGTTGCCTGATGTGGCTTCGCTGGCGAGGACCTGATCGAACTGCGGCCCGTGCAGGTATCGCGTAATCAGCGTCGCAAGGCCTGATCCGTCTCCATCGGCATCGGTGAACTCCAGCACAATGTCGTCCAGTGACGTTCCGGTGTTCGGATCGCGTTTCCCTGCGTCATCGTAAACCCAGTACGTGGAGGATTCGTATGTGCCATCTCCCGTGGCATCGATTTTTTTGCCGATGCGACGGTCAAACACGTCGTACTGATACTGTATCTTCTTCGTCACGGTCCCGCCCGAGGTCTTGAACACGACGTCCGTCAGCCGATTTCGATGATCCCAGGTGTACTCCACCTTCGTGCTGTCCGAGATCTTTGTGCGTGAAGTTCGGTTTCCTTCGTTATCGTACGTGTAGTTGTACGTGCCGTCACTTGTCACTCGATTGTTCGTACCGGTCGTATATCCGGTGTTCGTCCGATTTCCGTTGGCGTCGTACGTGTACGTCTCATCGGTCTGATACGAATGTCAAGGTGGGTGGCACTATTCTTCTATTCTTCCATAGTGCTGTGTCCCCGATCACCCTTCCCCCGATCACCTCTCGGCTCGACTGTTGATTCACGTCACGCAGAAGAATGGGCGTGGCGGCGGGAGCGGCGAAGAGTGCTCACGCTCTGCAACGTTGCAGCACGACCCGCTTCGGTCCGAAAACGCTTGCGGAAATTCTGCACCAGATCCAGCCATGATTCCGCACTGCAGTCGAGACGTTCCAGAATCGGTGCGAACTCGGACGGAATTCTGCCAGCCTTATCTTTGCGAAGTTGACGCCCGGTCCAGTCCAGCAACTTCAAGTATTGATCCAGTGTCATCGGCAGGCACCCCTTGTTGCTGGCTCGACGCGAGGACTGGTTCTCGCGAACTTTCTTCCTTGGCGGATCAAGAGCAATCGGAGCCAGCCAACCAGCATTCTCACCCTGCTCAATGCGATGATCCAGCACATCTCCATGATCTCCCTTCTCCCCCGCATCCGGGGAGAAGGTGGCCGACAGTCCGGATGAGGGAGTTTGCGATGCGTCTCCAAGATCCACCGCCGAATGCCGATCGAGAATTCGCTCCTGCACGCTGGTGAAATCACTCGTCTCCGGAGTCAACGCGATCCCCGCTCGAATCGGATTCAGATCCACATACGCCATGCACGCCGCAATCGCCATTTCATCCAGAAGCGGCTGGATTTTG
>JAYSPO010001402.1:0-5308 GCA_043722015.1 Candidatus Kuenenia sp.
GTCGCGCCAGCAATAAAGGTTGCCTGCCGATGACGCTGGATCAGTATCTGAAATTGCTCGACTGGACCGGCCGCCAGCTTCGAAAGGACAAGGCTGGGAAAATCCCGACCGAGTTTGATCCGATTCTGGAGCGTCTGGACTGCAGCGCAGAATCCTGGCTGGATCTGGTGCAGAATTTCCGCAAGCGCTTTCGCACGGAAGCGGGCTTGGCCAGGTCCCTGCAGTCTGTCAGCTCGGCTCGCCGCTCCAGACGCCATGCAAATTCGTCTGCGTAGAGCTGCGTATGATGCCGAAGCCGTCAAGGTGGCTGGAGTCGGTTCTCGGCTTGAATTTCAATGATGTGAACGTTCCCGACAGACGGAAATCAGCCTTCACCTGAGAAAATACGGGTTCAGCAGATTCACAGCGGATGCCAGGATGTGTTGAAATTCCTGCTGCAATGCAAACCGCTGGAAGGGTTTGCCGCATATTTGGTCCTGTAGGCGGGGTTTGACGCAATGTCTTGGCGCGATCTGGAAGAGTCCATCGGGTTTGTGGCACATCAGTCCGGTGCGGAGAAAACGGAATCGCGAGAGAGCATTACCCGCTACATCGTGCTGAAGTTGATTGCGAACGGGTTGCCGATTCCGAAATGCTTTGAAGACCACGACCGTCTCGGCGCGCCAAGGCTGCTCAGCACGTACCATCATCGACTCAAGCGCCTCGATTCGATCCACTGCCCAGCGGACGCCCGCATCGAGGCGTTTCTGCGGCGATACTTCGATCGCGTTAAGGGTTGCAGCGCGTTGCGGCTGCCGGACCTGACGGTGATTCTTGACCGTCATGGAATCGCCCGCGAGTTATCACTACCGCACGATGGCGATGAATATCAGAACGAATTCGGATCCTCATATCGAGTGCGGAACGGTGTGCTGCACAATCCGGCAAACGACCGCCGCACGACAGAAGGCACGTTCCACATCACCGAAGGCGGCCTGCCAATTCCGCGTGACAAGAAAGTCGTTCCTAAAGCCACATTCACTGCGCTCTTCAAACACGCGATGAATCCACCGGACAGCCTGTTGCAATTGCCGTTTACGCACAACGATTCCAATTCGGCCAGTGCTTTTGTTTCGCTGCTCATTCGACCGATTCTGTGCCCGGAAGTACCGGGCTATTGTCAGCAGCAGTCGATGGAAATCCGACTCTTTGCCCCCGGGGCACTGGTCAGTAATCTGGACTTCGTGGAATCCATTTTTGGCAACGCGGGCGATCCGTTTCTGCCTGTTCACGATGCGGCTCTGGATGTGGAGCAATGGAGCGGCCATACGGGCTGTGTGATTCTGGCTCCGCATCTGGTCGGAGTCCTCAAAAAAGATGTGGGCCTGCCGTCGTATGAAGAAGCCACCGAACGTCAGCGTGAAGACGGCATGTGCTGGAAGTCCGAAGATGAGAAGTACAACGATGGCGTCCCATTTAAGCTTACCTGTCGCGACGAAGAAGGCGTCATCGTCACGTTGATAGCTGACAACTATTACGGTTACTGCAAGAAGGAAGTGAAGACGCAGCTCAGTTATGCGGCAAATCTCGGAGGACAGGTCGAAGAAGAGCACGCGGGCGGGGCAATGGCGTTTGCCAGTTTCAATCTGGGAGAAGAATTCTCGGCGGACAGCAGGCGTTACAACAATCGGACATTTGCTGACGTCGCGCGGGATTATGCATCAATCATGCATGTGCAGCCGGATGGTTACGCGGTCGATGCCACACATCCGAATGTGGTTTACGTTGCTGAAAATGCCCGCTTCACTGTCAGCGATCAGCGCATTTCGTGGCACTCCAGCGGGGGCATCCACAGTATCCCGCTGCGTCCTGGTTACATTTATATTACGCCCTCCGGCTACAAAGTGCGGCTGGAGAAGCACCCGGCGGCTCCATCCTGGCGACTCATCGGGACGTTGTTCGAAGGCGTCCTCTGTCACAAACCGTGTACCGTGAGCGGAGGAGGCAAGAGTGAGATCAGCAAGTCGATCGCCGATTATCTCCTGCACGGTCCGGTCTTTGTGGCTGACGCCGAAAATGACCTGAATCTGATTCAACAGATCTTCGATCGCGATTATGCGGACCGCTGGAGCCCTACCGGAAGTGTACAGCCGGATTATCTGAAGAAGCCGACGCGCAAAGTGCTGGACAGTACGAGATCGCTCGGCAGCGTCATCAAGCTGCTGACACCATCTGTGGACTACACTGACGCATACAACCAATGGCTGGAAGAAATTCCGGATCATATTTACGCGATCGTGTTTGTGATCAAGCGGATGCACACCGGCGATCCCGATGAATGGCGCAAGCATTTTTCCGTGGATATCGTCAATGGCCATCCCGGCCATGAATTGAAATTTGGCGACCGAAAACTGGTCGGGACGTACTTGCGCGTCGGGTTGTTCGGCGAAAGCACATGGAGGACCTACAAGCTGCGGCAGGACTTTGCACCGGCTCAGAAGGTTCAGACGGAAGATGACATCACCGCATCCGTTATCGTGCCGCGCCGCGCACTGCAGCATCTTGGGCATGTGGTAACGGAAGAAACGAGTTACAAGTTTGTGCGAAACTGTGAGTATCGGCTCTTCCAACGCCCCGATGATGCCGTGCATCGCGGACTGGATAAGCAGACGGAAGCCGATCTTGCGCGGTCGGACAACTTTATCGTCAACTTTGAACCATTGTCGCGAAAACGAGTCGATGAGATTTGCGACCGGCCTGTCGATTTGAGCCAGTTTACACAGCCAATGCAGCAACTGCTGCACGAAATGCAGCAGGCAGACGACAGCTATGTTGTGTGTTCCAACACACCGCGAATGGTGAACGGCGTACCGAGTCGCAATCCACGATATCTGCAGCCTCGACCGACCCTGATTGATCCCGTAAATCTGCATGTGGCTGAGATGGGGATTCGCCTTTCACGTGCGGTCCCTGTCGATAAATCGGTACACACTCCTGTGCAGGCGATCCTGATCGGACGCCGCAACAATCCGCCTGAACCGGCTCGAGGCATTCGCGCTTTATCGGTCTACAATCCGATTCATTATCAGGAGTTCCCGGAGCTGTTCATGGATTTCGTGAGTGCGCTCACGGGCAAGAGTCCATCCACAACCGGTGCCGGCAGTGAAGGTGCGTTGACGAAAGGGCCCTTCAATTGCCTGCGTCCGATTACGGATCTGAACAATGCTCTGGTGAGCTACCTGCTCACCGGTCTGGCTGGATTTTCAACGCCAGCCGGACACATCGGGAGCCGCGTGCGCGTCGATCATGACATCAGCCTGCTAATTCCGGAAATCTGGTGTCGTCTGAGTCCTGAAGAACGGTCTCCGGAATTCCTGATTGCCGAACAATTGCTGGAGAAGATGGAAGACTACGAATTCAATGGCAGATTGATTCCGGCCAGCCGACTTGGCTGGAGGATCACAACGCGGTTTATTCGCCGATTCGCCGGACGCGTGTTCGACAATCCAAACAGAGTGTTCGATACGGAAATTCTGCAGCCGGAAACTCAGGATCCGGCGGCATTTGCAGACGGCATCCTTTACATCGCCGAAGCACAGCAGCGGATCGCCAGGATGTACTTTGAGGACGGTTCCATCGATATCGCCTGTCCGCCGCTGAAAGCGTTGCTGCATATCATGGTTGATGGGGTGTTTGAGAAAAAGACGATTCGCGACCCGGAGATCCGAAACCTGTTTACGAAAGAGGCTTTGCTGGCATCCGACTGGTACACGGATCGGCTGCGACTGCGTCAGTTACGCGAACAGCAGTTGTGGCAACGACACGTCCAGTCATTGGAGACATTCTTCAACAGCAATGAGTTCCCCGAGGAAAAAATGAGCATGAACATCTCCGGACGACTCGAAAAATCCCGCCAACGATTGAGTACCGTGCTGTCGGCCGAGTATCTGACGGAGCTGCAGGGAACACTGGGAACGGATCGATTGTGACGTTGTCGCAATCAATGAATCCGACATCGGAGACAAGCGTCACAGTCCACTGGGAACCCATCGATTGCGATCTTGCCGCAGGTTTTCTGCGTATCGAAAATCACAATTTACAGCTTCCCAATGCCAGGATGGCGTGCAAGCCGGTTGCGTCTCGTGGGGTCAGTCCTATAATTCAATCGACACTGTTTTCAAAGCCAGATACTGCGCTTTGAGCAATTCAACAGCAAGGCCGCGCGACCGAGGGTCGATCACATGTTGGAATGGTTTCGAAACGTCTGGATGTCGGTAACGACCGTGCTTCAGGGCATGTACGTCACATTATTGACGATGATGAAGACATATAACCGACGGACGTTTACAGAAGTTTACGAATACCCTGAAGTGCCGCTCAAAGTGAAGCCGCGGTATCGTGGATTTCACAGGTTTGACCTCACCACCTGCATCGGCTGCGACAAATGCGCTGTGGCCTGTCCGGTTGACTGTATCTATATCGACAAGGAGAAAAGTCCCGTCGGTAAGGGTTTTCGGATCAACGGCTACACGATTGACTACACCAAGTGCATGTTTTGTGCATTGTGTGTGGATCCGTGCCCGGTGGATTGTATTTTCATGGGTTCAGTACATGACTTAAGCTGCTACAGTCGTGATGGGTGTATTGTCGATTACGCTAAACTTCCGCTGGAAATTGCGTGGGGCAGGGCGTCTTTGAATCCAACGGTGGTTTCAGAATCAAAGGTTCTGCATCAGGCAGTTTGGGTCAAGGGAGAGCCAAGTCCGTTTGAATTTGCTGGCGTAGAAAAGTAGCGTCTTTTCGGCGAGTGCGCTGCAGAAATTGTGATGAGTAACCGACAGGATGGTTGGTTTTGTGAATCTTGCCAGCGGTTGGAATTCTGATCGTTGTTGAATCAAACTCTTAAGTAAACGGATGCAGAACATGGTCGCTGAGGAAACAGTGCTGACGATTGAAGCTGTCAATCAGCGACTGCCATTGGTACGCACAATTGTGCGTGACATCATGGAACTGTATCGGGATATTACGGTACGGAAACAGCGTTTGAGTTCTCTGCGGGAACGCCACCCCGTGTCGGGCAGTGACGATTCCGTTTACGAGCAGGAGGTGCTGCAGATGGAAGGGGAGTTGCCGCACGACGAACAGCGACTGGATGAATTTGCTCAGGAACTGCATCAGATCGGTGGAACACTCACTGACGCACAGTCGGGCACGGTCGATTTTCCGGGTGACATGGATGGTGAAAGAGTCTGGTTATGCTGGCGCAGTGACGAACCGGAAGTACTGTACTGGCATTGCGGTGACTGCGGCAAGAGCGCTCGGGTCTCGC
>JAYSPO010001403.1:0-7792 GCA_043722015.1 Candidatus Kuenenia sp.
AGATTCCGTGCCGACGCCACATGTGCATTCCTCGCGAAAAGCCAACGGTCCTTGCTACTTTGCCTTTGCGGCTCGATCGGCACGGACATGGTTGTGGCAATCGAAGCAGCGTTTGGTGGCATCGAGCCACTCCAATTGAGCAGAGGCGAATTCAGACTTCTGGGCGGCTTCGTCTAAACGCTTGACGGCACTGCGAAATGTCTGCGTATGTTCCCGATACTCCGAGTCTGTCAGGACCTGCCAGACTTCCGCCTTGCTGAGTTCAGTCAGAACCTTTGCGCCTTCATGCACGAGTTCTTTGTCTTCAATCGCCAGCCCCTCGAGAACCTTTGAAGTCGCCTCAAGTTTTTGCCGCATGGTGAGTTCCACCGGGTTCTTTTTTTCTTTGTCCTGCGCATCGGCAGACCATGCAAGCCAGCCTGCGACGGCAACACACGCAGTGGATACTGCGAGTTTGGAAAATGTTGACAGTCGGAAGAAAGAGGTAGTATTCATTACAATGTCCTTGTTGTGGATGTTCGGGGAAGCCGCTGGGTCTGCGAAAATCAGGAGACGATGGAATGTATCATTTTTGCCATTAGCGTTCCACGCGAGTTTTTACGATGCCTCCGGACGCAGCCTGCCATACGTTGGCGGGCAATTTCTCGAGTAAAGCCAGGGGCCACAATCGAATCCGGGCCAGTCAACACGGTCGGCCAACCATTGACGATCGGAGACTCAATGGTGGAGTGATCGCGATGAATGACTGTGCATTTCTCGCGGCAAGCGTATCGGCAAAATCTGCCGGTAGCTTGTCCGGGTTATTCCAGTTATTTCCTGCAAATAGACTGTTGCGATCATTTCTACAGTGCCGATAACAACGGTGGTAAGGATTTTTCGCAATCTGCCAGGGCTGGCGATTGCTCCTTCGAGGATATAACAGAAGGTTTGAAAAAGATGCGAAAGCACACGATTCTCGCCAAGGCCGCCAGCGTCGCTGTGTGCTTTGGAATTCTCCTGTCCAACACCGCGTCTGCATTCGAAGGAGGACCTGCTCCGGTTGCTCGCGATGTTGAGTTGACTGGTGACGGCACTCTTCGCGGACAGATTTATACTTCCGAGGGTCACGTGGTTGAAAATGCCACTGTCGAACTTCGCTATCAAGGCACGACTGTGGCGCGGGCTGTGACCGGTGCCAACGGTGACTTTGCTGTGACTGGTGTTCGCGGCGGGGCTCATGACCTGTCTGTCGGGGCAGCGACAACTTCTGTCAGACTCTGGAAGAACGGCACAGCACCGGCTGGTTCGGTGGATAACCTGGTTGTTGCAGGTGACGAAAGCGTCGTTCGCGGTCAGGCGGTGGATGAGTACGGTAATCCGTGCAACACCTGTCCTCCGCCAAGCTCCGGTTTCGGCCTGATTGACGTCGTCACACTCACAATGCTGGCCACTTCGGTGGCAGCTCTGGTCTATGCGATCGACACGAACAATGAAGTTGACGACCTGAAAGCTCAGCTGGCTTCCCCATAGGATCACGCACTCAGCACGGCAATGCCGAGTGCTCAGAACATCAATCACGAAAACAGCCCGCAGTTATCTGCGGGCTGTTTCTGTTGTGCGAGCATCCGGCATCAGTCTCCCGACAAAGTTCTACAGTGCTCCTTCGCCGGTGATCACAACGCGAATCGTGCGGAACAGAATCTTGATGTCGTTCCAGACGCAGCAGTTCTGAAGGTACAGCAGGTCATACGAAACCTTGCGACGGAAACCTTCCAGCTCGTTGTCATAGCCATTGACGACCTGTGCGATTCCGGTCAGGCCGGGCTTCAGTCCCAGACGGTCGATGAAATTCGGAATCTGATCCTGCAGCTCCTTCATGAATTCCGGACGTTCCGGTCTGGGTCCAATCAGAGACATGTCGCCCCTGAGAATATTCCAGAGCTGCGGCAGTTCGTCGATGCGAGTTCTCCGCAACAAACGGCCGACCGGAGTGATTCGAGGGTCGCCTTCCAGGGCGAACCGGGCACCGTTTTGCTCCGCGTCATTCCGCATCGTGCGAAATTTGTAGATCGTGAACGGACAACCAAAATTGCTGAGTTCCCGTCGATCGCTGCCTGGCAGACGGCGGTCAGCATCGGGGGCCAGTGCCTTTGACTCGGTGCGTCGATCAGTCTTCTGCTTTTTTCGCAGATTAAGTCCGATGCGTGTCTGCGAGTAGATCAGACGGCCTGGTGACGTCAACTTCACCAGAATCGCGGCAGTGACGGTCAGCGGCAATGTTGCAATCAATAGAAACATCGCGGCGACGATGTCGAACGCTCGCTTGCAAAATCGCAACGACAGTGACAGGCAATGCACGTTTTCCCGTGGTTCGTCCAGTTCCAGTCGCGTGAGCCATTCCGTGCCGGGTAGGTCAATCTGATGCTGTGCGACGAGTTTTGAGAATGCTTTGTCTTCGTCAGATCGTCGACGGCGGCCGACGGGCCGACTTGCGACGGGCTGATCCAGAATCGAGGAAGCAGTCATTGAACAAAGGTCCCGAGCAGATTCAAAGCTGACTTGGCAGCGCGTCACAGACGTGACTACGCAGATAGATTGCAGCAATGGTAGGATACCGCCGAGAGGCTGGTAGCGCTGAATTGCAGGAAATTCCTCAGTCCGGAATTGCGAGCGGCGTGGTTCACTTTTGTGCGGTGCTGTTGCGAAACGGCAACGTTAAAGTACGACGCTGCCCACAACTCGTGTCCGCGACAACGTCACTCATCGTGACAACCCGCAAAACCGGCAACTGCGGCGGCAATCGTCTGCTCGATATCCGCTTCCGTGTGCACAGCCGACACGAACATGGCTTCAAACTGGCTGCAGGGCAGATACACGCCGCGATTCAGCATGCCGTGAAACCAGCGCGCAAATCTCGCGGTATCGGACGACGTCGCCGAGTCCAGATCAGTGACCGTGTGCGATGTGAGAAAGACCGTTAACATACTGCCGACACGATTGATCTGCACATTGATGCCTGCCGCGTTTGCCGCAGACTGAAATCCGTCCGCCAGCTTCTGACCAATCTGTTCCAGCCGCGGATATGGATTCTGTTCGCGGATCAGCTTGAGCATGGCAATCCCGGCGGCCATCGCTACCGGATTGCCCGACAGCGTTCCCGCCTGATAAACTTTTCCGACCGGCGACACGCAGTTCATGATGTCGGCGCGCCCGCCGTATGCACCGACCGGCATCCCGGCTCCGATGATTTTCCCCAGCGTTGTCATGTCCGGCACAATCCCGAACAACTGCTGAGCCCCTCCGGCGGCGACTCGAAAACCTGTCATCACCTCGTCGAAAATGAGCACTGTTCCATGCTGAGTACAAAGCCGACGCAGCAGCGACAGGAAGTCGGGCGTCGGAATCACGCAACCCATATTCCCCACGACCGGTTCCAGAATCACGGCCGCCAATTGATCACCGTTTTTCTGGAAGGCCGCTTCCAGACTTTCGCAATCGTTATAGGGCAGTACCACCGTGTCGGCTGTGGCACCGGGTGGAACTCCGGGACTTGACGGACACCCCAGCGTCAGTGCGCCACTGCCGGCGGCAACCAGCAGGCTGTCCACATGGCCGTGATAACAGCCGGCAAACTTCACGATTCCATTTCGGCCTGTGAACCCGCGGGCGACGCGAATCGCCGACATTGTCGCTTCGGTGCCGGAGTTCACCATCCGCACCAGTTCGATGGAGGGCACCATTTCGATCACCAACTGAGCCATTTCGGCTTCAGCTTCCGTGGGTGCACCGAAACTGGTGCCGATCAGCAGTGCGTTTTCGATCGCCTCCAGAATTGCCGGATGCCGATGGCCGAACAGATGCGGTCCCCACGAACCGATGTAGTCGATGAAGCGATTGCCATCGACGTCGAATAGATACGCACCTTCACCACGTTTCATGAAAGGCGGCGTGCCACCGACAGCACCGAAGGCGCGGGCCGGGCTGTTGACGCCGCCCGGAATCAGCTTCGACGCATGCTGGAAAATAGATTCGCTGCGAGTTCGTTTGGATGTGTCGGGAAGCACGGTTACTCCACAATCTCGATGCCGGGCTTTGCAGCTTTCAATGCCGCGATCGTCTCCGGTTTGGGCTGCGAATTACTGAGATTCAGCCACTTCAGCGCGGGCAGCTGACTTAACTGAAGAATTCCCACATCACTCATCTGCGATCCCGCGACGTTGAGTCGTTCCAGCTTCTGCATTTTGAGTAGCGTTGAAGTGGATTCGTCAGTGATTCGCGTGGCTTCAAGATTCAGTTCGGTGAGATTGATCAATGTGCCGAGTAGTGCAAAATTGTCGTCCTTGACTTTTTTGATCTCTCGCAGTTCCAGATACTTGAGTTCCGTGAGTTTACTGAGTTCACCAATCGTCTGGCCTTTCAGCGTGCGGCATTCACTGATGTCCAGGTAAGCAAGTTTTGGGAGGCTGCTGATGATTTCCAGGCTGCTGTCGTCGATGGATGTTTCACGGAGTTCCAGACGAGTCAGTTCTTTCAGCCCCGCAAGATGTTTGATGCCTTCACCGCTGATATCAGCCTGTCGGCAACCGAAGCGTTTCAGTTTTTTCAGCTTCGCAACTTCCGGCATACCGGCATCCGTGATGCGTGACGTATCCATCTGCAGGGATTCCAGTGTCGAGATGCTGCCGATCGCTGGCATAGCTTTGTCCGTGACGACGGTGTAGTTGAGATTGAGTGATTTGAGCGGCAGGCCTCGAAGGTGTTCTACCCCGGCGTCGGACACTTTAGAGTTTTCCAGCTGCACATCCACCAGCGTTTTGATTCCCGCGAGATGCGCGACGCCAGCGTCCGTGATGTTCGTATTTCGCAAATCAATCGCCCGCAGTTTTGTCAGCGTCTTGATCGATTCAAGTCCAGCATCTGAAAATCCGGCTCTGCGCAGTGTGAGCACTTCAATCGCAGGTATACCCCCGACGACTTTCAGCGTGTCATCGCCGATGGAAGAGCAATCGGTGAGGTCCAGTCGTTTCAGTGACTTAAGGCCGGACAGAAACGCCATGCCCTTGTCATTCATGCCCGGCCCGCCGAAACGTGCGATGGTGACATTGGGCACGCCGGAAAGATACTTCATGGTTTCTGAGAAATCCGTATCAGACGACACGGCGATTTCTGTCACCTGACCTGCGGCGTTCTTTTTGAGGCTGCAGCCGGCTTTTTCGAGTGCTGCGACGGCGGCGTTGTCGTCGGGCGTGACTTTTGCAATCGCGGGTTTGCCGGGACCGGGATTATCAACGCAGCCCTGAGACAGAAAAGAGGCTGCGGAGAAGACCGCAAGATTGAGTTTGCGCTGCAAGAATTTCATTTGCTTAAACACCCCGGAGTCAGGAAAGCCGTGCTCGACTCGGCAGCGTACGTCGATCCATGCACTTTCGCAACGGTGGACGGCGATCATCACGGTTTGATTGTCAATGAATCGTACAGCCAGTACGATTTCCCAGTGCCGGCATGGTCAACTCGTCACCGGCGACTTATGGTTACTATGTGGTTGGGTTGTTTTCGCAGGTGCATGGACAGGAAAGCGAGTCGGCGGAGCGACATCGCCTACGTAGCTCAGTCGCTCCGCCGACTGAGATTCCCTGGTGCCGGCATGGTCAACTCGCCACCGGTAACTTATGTTTACAGCGTGGCTGAGTCGTTTTTGCACAGGCATGATCAGGAATCAGAACAGTCGAAAGGAATCGTAATGTTGCCCGCACTGTGGCAAAGCGGAGCCGTGGTGATCGGGTGCCGCGAGAATACCGCTGAGTTCATCGAGAAACTGCTGAGCAGTCATTGCTCTGTAGCAGGGATCGTGACGATTTCGCAGGCAACCGCAGATCGCAATCAGGTCCCCAGTTGGGTTGATCTGGCGCTTGAATTCGGCCGGCACATCCCCGTCCACACCTCGCAGAGTTACAAACTCGAAGCACAGACCGACATCGCAGTTCTGAGTGCGACGAAAGCCGACGTCGGGTTCTGTATCGGCTGGCAACGTCTGTTGCCGCAGTGGTTTTTGGATCTGCACCGCAACGGCGTGTTTGGCATGCATGCGTGTGCCAATCGTCTTCCCAACGGACGCGGTCGATCCCCGATTAACTGGAGCGTGATTGAAGGTGCATCCCGATTGCACGCGCATATTTTTCGGTACAACGACGAGCCGGACGCAGGCGATCTGTTGAGCGTGCCGATCATCCCCATTGAACCGCATGATGACATTCAGACACTGCAGCAAAAGGCCCGCGTGGTTTTCAACAGCGAAGTCGTACGCCGCTGGCAGGAATTGTTGTCCCACACCGTCGCACTGCAACCGCTCAACAGTTCCGGCGAACCCGAACGATTTTATCCGAAGCGATCGGAACACGACGGACTCATTGACTGGACGTGGTCGGCTCCGCAAATTACCAACTGGGTGCGGGCTCAGACACATCCATACCCCGGAGCATTCACATTACTCGACAGTCAGCGTTACAGTATCTGGCGTTGCGGTCCGACAGGACTGGAACACAATGCCCGGGCTGGGACAATCGTAGAATGTTTCCGGGACGGAACCTGCTTTGTCGCCTGTGAACTGAACCAAAGTGTGCATCTGCTGCACCACGATCTGCCGCTCCCGCTGAAACCTGGAACAAGATTAGGACTATGAAACTCATTCGCAATACCGAACCGATACGCGATTTCAGCACCGACCACTATCGGGAGATCGTCGCGGCAATCTGTCAGTCTCACAAAACGATCTGTTTTCGTGACATCCACAGACTGGGACGGGCGGTGTTTGAGATTCCGAAATTTGTCGTCATGCGGCACGACGTGGAATTCAGTATTCCAGCGGCATTAAGGATGGCCGAGATTGAAGCCGAACTCGGGGTACAGTCCACATTCTTTCTGCTGCAGACAAGCGACTATAACCCCTTCGAAGAGGAAGAGGCCGTACAGATTCGCCGGATTCTGGATCTGGGGCACGATATCGGACTGCACTACGACGCCGCCTTGTTCGAACGTCTGAACGTCGATCCACTTGAGACCTGCAAGGCCCAGATCGAACTCTTCCAGACGTTTTTCCGCACAAAGATTCACGCGATGTCATCGCACATGCCCATGCGTTCCGGCAAGACGTTTTCGATCCCCGATGTGATCGATACATACGACCCGATGTATCTGACCGAAATGAAATACATCAGCGACAGTACTCAGGCTTGGCGCGAAGGTGTGGTGACGGAGAATCTGGCGACATACAACCACATCCATTTGTTGACGCACGAATATATCTGGCATCCGTTCGGCTGGGACTGGTCGGCGCTGCTGTTTACCGAAGTCAACGACAAGTTCCAGCGTGCATGGAAACGGGCGGAAAACTTCATCAACATGTATCGCGAAGGCCTGCAACTGCGAGCTCAGAAGGATAAGCAGTTCAAGGAACGCTACATGAAGCCAACGGAATAGCTTGCCGCGGGCTTCACCCGCAAACCAAAGTGACAAACGCATGGAACACGAATCGACGCTGATCTGCACTAATACGACTGTCCCATATTCGACCCCAATGGCCTCGTGCCGTTGGTGAAACAGATGGAGAGCTAAAAATCGCAACCGAGCCCCCTTCCCTTTCTTCCTGCATTGCCGCCGAAGGCGGCAATGCAGGAAGAATGGGGAGGGATGTGCGACGTTGCTTGGCTAGCTCTCCATCCGGGCGAGGGGACCGTCGTTTTAATCTTCAATGTCGGCATTTTCGTTTAACGGCGAGCCGCAGGCGTAGTCGAAACGGGGCACCGACGCCTGCGGC
>JAYSPO010001404.1:0-10856 GCA_043722015.1 Candidatus Kuenenia sp.
GCTTTTTGTGTTGTCTCGTGGCTAGAAAAAAGTCCTGATTGCTCGCGTAGTCAAATGAATTCCAGATGCTTCAATCCCAGTGAATAAGCGGGCCATTGATTTTTTTGCGGCATCCGATGTGTTTGAGCACGCAAGGCGAGACCTGATGGATCTACGGATCTATGCGCCTGACGGAACGACCGTTCCGGATGCGTTGCACATCCTCGCTCCAAAATCTGTCCGCGATGTGATTCCGGCCAATGAGTTCAATCGATCGGAGCCGAAAGAAGGCGTCCATGAATTGACACTTGAACTACAGCAGGACAACATTGAACACAATGAAGTTGTCGTGGAAACCGATGGCACGAATTTTCGCCGCTTCATGTTGATTTCAGGGAGCCCCGACGGGAAGGACTGGAAGCCTTTGGTTTCCGGCAACGTGATTCACTACACTCACGGCGAACAGACTTTGATCAATAACAAGTTCCAGTATCCGAACAGTCGGCACCGGTATCTTAAAGTTCAGGTGACGTCGGATCCGCAGATTGCTGATGGCGAAGATGCGTTCACGTTTCAGTCGGTCAGCGTCGTTCGTCAGCTTGACCTTCCCGGAAAGTCCGTCACGACGGGAGCGATCGTCGGCACGCGCGAACCCACGCGACACTACGGCGCGCCGGGTTCACACTGGATCCTGGATTTTGGCGCGTCGGTTCCATGTGATCGCCTGGAAGTTGCCGTTCAGGATGAAGAATTCTCTCGAGATATCTCGCTGGAATCAGAGGCTTTGAATGCCTTGGGGCAGCTCGCATTCACGCCGGTCTACTTCAACGAAAATTCGGCGTGGCAGCGTCGGCGAGGCGAACCCGTAGTACCGATTGTGCTCACGTTTACCAAGGTGCAGTCGCGAAGACTCCGGCTCACCATTGTTGATTATCGCAACAAGCCGCTGACACTGGGAGCTGTTCACGGAAGTGCCGCCGCACGCGAGATTATTTTTGAACAGCCCGATGAATCGAAACTGCCGATGAAGCTCTATTTCGGAAATCAGGACGCCGAAACTGCCAACTACGATTTCGCCAGAAATCTGCCTGAGGCACTGCCGGTCGTTCCGGTTCGAGCAACGCTCGGTATGGCCGAATCCAATCCACAGTATCTTCCGTCTCCGAAAGCCTTTACCGAACGCTTCCCCGCCCTGATTTACATCGCACTCGGCTCAGTCAGTCTGGTACTTGGTGCCGTGATTATGAATCTGTCGAAGGCTGCCATTGCAAACCACGACACAACCTCATCTACAGCCAGTCCTTAGAATCCAACGCGGGGTTCGTGCTCACCACGATGGTTCCTGGCACCTTTATTTTACCTTTATTTTGCCTGGCAGAAAAATGTGGGGCCGAGAATTACAGAACACGAATTTAGGCCTTTCTGCAATCCAGGTTTCTGCCATCAATTTTTCTGCGGAATGTGGTCCTGCCGGACTGACAACACTGCTCTGTTCCCCGGGCGTTTTGGCCCTGATTCTTTCAACCCCCGGATTGAGGTATCAAATCCAGTTCCGCAGCGATCGGTTGCAGGGCGGCGATGACGAAGGCGATGTGTTCGTTGAGATCAACACCCAGATCTGCGGTGCCCCGCGTAATGTCGTCACGGTTGACGGCGGCGGCGAAGGAGAGCTGCTTCATTTTCTTGAGGACGCTTTTAGGCGTCATGCCGTCCAGGCGGCCAGGACGCATCAGGGCACAGGCCACGATGAAGCCGCAGAGTTCGTCGCAGGCGTACAGTGTCTTGTCGAGGCGTGAAACGCGGGGACAATCGGTCAGATAATCGGCGTGCGATTTGATCGCGTAGATCACATCCTCCGGATAGCCTCGTTGTTTCAGGATTTCAGCGCCCTGCAAAGGATGGTTGGGCGGATCGGGCCAGCGTTCGTAGTCAAAGTCGTGCATGAGGCCGACTGTGCCCCACTTGTCAGCGTCTTCGCCGAAATGCACGGCGTAGGCACGCACCGCCGCCTCAACGGCCAGCATGTGACGAATGAGGCTTTGGCTTTGCGTGTACTCGTGCAGAAGTTTCAGGTCTTCGTGTCGCGACATTTTTCAGAACTCTCCCACAACTTCACCGCCCTGGATTGTGGCGAGCGAGCGATAGACGCCGCCATCGATATTCTCAGATACAAAGTGGACCGATCCATCGCCCAGACAGAACTGCGCGCCGCCGACGTGATGACTGCCGAAGTCGTCGAAATGTGTCGCAGGATGATTCGGCACATGATCGGCGGAACCGCACACTCGCTGAAACGCTTCTTCGCCTTCCGCAATCATGCCTGGCCAACTGCTGAACCAGTTCAGATTGGCCTTCGTTTTGCGTTCGCCCGTCATCAGCGTCTGAGATGTACCGTCCGTCAGGTCCCGCATCCGCACGCTGCTGTTATGATAAAACATCCCACTCCCCTTGCATGTTCCATCGGCCATAACGGGAAGTTGGCCAGGTGAGTTCTCGCAGTCATCCAGATTCTCAGGCCCGAAGACTCCAAGATAATTCGCAGTCGGAAGTTCGGCGATTATCTGAGCGCTGCCCTCCTGATTGAGCTTGAAGTAGTCTGGTTTCGGATCCGAAGGACACTTATAAGCCTTGATTTGAACTCGCAGGAACGCGGCGTTGCCCGAGTCAGTCAAGGGCAGGGCAGATTTGAAAAGCTGGTACGTATTATTCTGCTCCATCTGCGGCAGAATCATAGCTCCCCAGCCGACGCCGCTCGTGCCCCCGTGAGCACTGGGACTGCCCGCATTCACGGCGATCCAGCCCGACGGAAAGACATTATGCACGTCATGATAATTGTGCAGTGCAAGTCCGATCTGTTTGAGGTTGTTCTTGCATTCGGTTCGTCGTGCAGCTTCGCGGGCCTGCTGCACGGCAGGCAGAAGCAGAGCGATGAGGATCGCGATGATGGCAATCACGACAAGCAATTCAATCAGCGTGAAGCCACGCCGGAATTGGGTGTGCTGAGATAAACGCATATTGAAAACTCAGTAATATAGACTGTGCAGAAAAGAATCAGAGAAAATCGCGGCGAAGTCGATTGATCAGTCGCAGCCACGCATAGGCCGGTTCGCGTCCACGTCGGGTCGATCGCTGGCATGGATTCGCGGTCTTGCCACGCCGCAAGTCACTCGCGTTGATGGTATCGAGGCAAAACAATCAGGCCGCGCATGCTCAGGTTCGGCGAATCGGGGAAAGCGCAGGACTGAGCGACAACGAATTCAACAGCGGCCAGCGCAGCCTGCTGGAGGGCCTCGGGCAATTGGAATGCAGCAGGAAGCCGCAGCGGCAAATTCGCTTTCCGTTTGCAGTCGTTCGAACAACGGCTCCGTCTTTGTCGGTGCAGTGGCCCGCACGGGATTCGATACGGCCTGGCCGATCACATAGCAGATGCTACAGGAGTGATGATCGTGCGGCATTGCCGGAGAATCGTGATCGTGCTGTGCGGTCTCTTGATCGACCGGATGCGAGATTCTGTGCGAGTGTTCAGTGCAGTGGCGGTGCGCGTGAGTCGGAAGGCATGAATGTGTTGGCTGTGAGCATTCATGGCGACAAACGTCATATTGAAGGTGATGTAGCCATTGACCAAGGAATGACGTCGTCAGAAGTGCCGCACAGGCGGCAATTCTGGCAAAGTATTCAATTCCAGGTCTCAAAGAAGTCACTTCATGGATTCCGGAGGGATTGGCACATTTAGAAAAACCGACATCTCATTACGGGAGTGTGGAGTAGAGTTAAATATGGTTCAAGAGCGGAGAAGCAAATTCAACAAACACGCCTGTGCAAGCGAGAATACGTAATCCCGAGCGTCTTTGGTGGTAGTTTCCCCCATATTCCTGAATCAAGCCAGCATTTCAGAGTTTGCGTCACCATCGCAGAATAACGTGCTCTGCGAATTCTGTGAAGCCCATAAGTAGTGAGTGATGAGTTCACCGGGGGAGCCAGGTGTGCGCAACTGAGGGGCAGTTGAACGCAAAATCCTTTCTTCGAATTCCAGCAACATACGGGAAAAATTAACCGGTACGCATTTGCAGCCCTGATCCAGGTTTGTCACAAATGGGGCCTTGCGGGAAGTCGGTTTTCTGTGCCCGATGATGATTTAGTTTTATGGCTGAGGAAATCTCGCCGATGGCAGATGAATTTTCGTTCTTTGAAGAAGTCGTCGTCCAGTCACGGCATGTGCGGTTGGCACAGTTGCGATCGCCAATGTGTTGTCGCTTGATTCCGAAATTGCGCGACCGGTTGATGCACAGCCTGGCTGAATATCAGGTCGTCGCAGGGAAAAGGGAGATTCAATTCTGCATGGCGCTGGAAGAAGCGCTGAACAATGCCTTCTACCATGGGAATCTGGAGCTCAGTTCGAAACTGAAGGAAGACGGATCATCCAGATTCATCGAATTGGCAGCTGAGCGCGAAGTGCTCTCACCCTGGCGCGATCGGTCGGTGCAGGTCACAGAACTGGTGAGTGCGTTTGGCCTGTGGCTGACAATTCAGGATTCCGGCAACGGCTTTAATGTTCAGGCTGTGGTGGATCGCTGCAATGACCCGGAGACGATGTTCGCCAGTGGACGCGGATTGATGCTCATGCGCGCATTTGCAGATGAGTTATTTTACAACCGCGAGGGAAATGAAGTGACGCTTGTACTTTACGCGGATGGAGAGGACCGGGAACTGCCGTTGGGAACATCGTCGTCCGGAGCAGACAAACGCCGCGTTGTTGCCTGACGGCACTGCACTATCGGACCGAATTTTTGCAACGGATGATCGAAGAGACCGGAAAGTTGTTTGTGAAGCAGACTGACAAAGAATTTGCCGAAAAACGATCGCTCGCTGACACACAGACTGAGGGCTTTCAGTTTTTCCAGCCTTCCGACGTAATCTCCGGTCGCGGCTGCGTGCTGCAGATCTGTCCGGCGACCGCACAAGCCGAAATGTTTCGTCTGAGCAATCTGCGTACGGTCATAGGACGCGAACCGACCTGCGATATCTCGCTCGACGACAACGCGGTTTCCCGAAGTCATGCGGCGATTGATCTGGATGATGCAAACTACTTTGTCACCGACCTTGGAAGCCGCAACGGGACTTTTGTCGATGACAAGCTGCTGCGGGACAGACGCCGACTGAAGGGCGGGGAACTGATCCGGCTGGGCGGTACGATCCTGAAATTCATGGCATCCATGGACGAAGAAGCGAATTACCACGCCGTGGTGCATGAACTGATGGCGCGCGACCCGCTGACGAATGCCTTCAATCGCAGCTATCTGATCTCAACGCTCGAAAAACTGCTTCCGCGGTGCCAGTTCTCGAAGCACAATCTTGCGGTCATCATGATCGATATTGACTACTTCAAGAAAGTCAACGATTCGTACGGACATCTGGTCGGTGACGAGGTACTGCGAGTTTTCAGTGAACGAATCCGACATACCCTGCGCGAGGATGATTCACTCTGCCGCCTGGGCGGCGAAGAGTTTGTCGTCATTTCTGAACAAACGGATCTGCCGAATGCTGTGCGGATCGCCGAACGGATTCGCCTGACGGTGTCATCGACGCCCTTCAGCACTCAGTCCGGGCCTGTCATTGTCACCTGCAGTCTTGGCGTGATGACACTGGATCAGCCAAATGTCGCCACCGTCGATGACTTATTGTCGGGTGCGGACGAGCGGATGTATACGGCGAAAGCTTCTGGACGGAATTGTGTCCGATCCCCGCTTGATCAATAAAACGCCGTCGCCAGGCGTTTCCGGAAATCTGCAGCCAGCCGGGATTTGGGACCCATCACCGTCAGCAGACCGACCATCACTTCCTTGGCTGGCACGCCCACGCCGCCGCGATCTTTCGTGACGATCGCCAGACACATTTCACAGGCTTCTTCAAACCGGCTGTCCGCCCCGAGCGCTTCTGCCAGTTTGAGTTGCAACTTGAGGTCTGCCGGGTTCTCCTCAAGAGCCTTCTTTGCTTCGGCGACTCCGCCGGATTCTTCCACCTGACTCCGCATTTCCAACTGCGCGACCAATGCCTGAGCTTCCGGTTCCAGATAGCCACGTTTATTGAGTTCATCAATGATCTCGCGGGCCTCCTGATCGCGATTCAGTTCCAGCAGTACACGAGCGTGCGTAATGCGAAATTCGGCGATCTCGGGTTCCAGCTCGCAGGCCTTGCGATAACAGGCTTCCGCGAGTTCCAGCGAACCGTCGGTTTCATGCTGCTGACCCTGTTCAAAGGCTTCCGCCGCAGGAGACGGCATGAACGACTTCAGCCATGCCCGCAATTCCGGTTCCGGCTTCACTCCCGCAAATTGACTAACCGGCTGCCCATCCAGCATGGCCACCACAAATGGGATCGACTGCACACCGAACGCCCCGGCGATTTCCGGACACTGATCGACATTGACTTTCACAAGGCAGAACGCGCCTTTGGCTTCGGTAGTCAGCTTTTCCAGAATCGGAATGAGTTGCTTGCAGGGACCACACCAATCCGCCCAAAAATCGACGATGACGGGTCGCACAGTGGACTGTTGAATGACATCCTTCTGAAATGTCTCCATGGTCGTATTGATGATGGAAGGCGCGTCTGACATGTGAAATTGCTTTGAAGGTTCGTGAAGGTGAGACAGGCGGAAAACGAGGATCATACTTATCCCGAGCGCGGCGATCAATCAGGCTGATCTAGCCAGAAACCCCGGTTTCTGTGTTATGATCCCGTTTTCGCAGAGTCGCATGCTCGGGGCAACAGTCGTTTCCGCAGTCAGATGGCGGCTCCCAGACACAGTTCTTTCAGCTAAGGTGTGATCTCTCATGTCCAAACAATTCGGAACATGGATGCTCGGATTGGCGGCGATTGCCGTATTTTTCAATGGTTCGTGTCCGTCCGCTGCGGCACAGGCGAAGTCGCCTCAGAGTAAGCCGGCTCAGACAAAACCTGCGGCCGAGAAAGCCGCGGCCAAAAAAACCGCGGCCGGAAAAACTGCGCCGCAGAAAGCCGCTCAGGGAAAAGCAGCGCCGGTACGCTCGGCCGCCGCAGACAAACCTGTTGCTGCAGCGAAACCGGCTGCGGGAAAGGCAGCCCCCGAAAAAGCAGCGCCCGAAAAAGCTGCCGCCGCAGAAACGGTGCTCCTCACGATCGGTTCCAAGGCCCCGCCGATCAACATTGAGCACTGGATCAGCAACGGAAACGGCAAGTTCAAGCCGGTGACGAAATTTGCACCGGGCAAGGTATACGTCGTTGAGTTCTGGGCAACGTGGTGCGGTCCGTGTGTCGCCAGTATGCCACATCTGGCTGAAACTCAGGCCAGGTACGTCGACAAAGGCGTGCAGATTATCAGCATCAGTGACGAAGAACTGGAAACAATTCAGGGTTTTCTGGCAACCAATGTGCGCTCTTCCAAACCGGCAGACTCCGAAGAAGCAGGGGAAGGCAGGAAGGCAGTCGAAAAGGCCGCCAAGACTGAGAAAGCTGCAAAGGCCGAGACAGCACCAAAGCAAACTTACGCTCAACTCACAAGCGCTTACTGTCTGACGACCGACCCCGATGCTTCGGTCAGCATCGACTACATGGAAGCCGCCGCACAAAACGGGATTCCCACTTCGTTCATCGTCGGCAAGACCGGACTCGTGGAATGGATCGGGCACCCGATCAGTCTGGACGAACCGCTCGGGCAGATTGTCGCCGACAAATGGGATCGTGCCGCGTTTCTGGTGAAATTCAAGAAGGAGCAGGATCACGACTCACTGATGGCAAAACTTGGCGCAAAAATGCGCAAGGGTGACACCACAGGCGCACTTGCGATTATCGCGGACGCAAAGCAGGCTGCCGCAGGCGACGCCGCGTCAATCACGATGCTCGACAAGCTGGCATTTCAGATCCGGGTCACGCCGATCTTTGCAAAGATTGAAGAAGGTGACGTGAAGGAAGGCATTGCCGAACTGGATGAAGTCATCAAGACGGCCACCTCCGAACAGAAGTCTGAGTTGAGCATGATCAAATTCAAGCTGCTGGTGGAAGCGGAAGAACACGATGCCGCCGCTCAGGCTCTCATGGTCGTCGCCAGCGACAAGAACATTGATGCAGATTCGATCAACCAGCTCACATGGCAGATCTATGAAGCTGCCAGAGCCGATGCGGAGTTTCCGAAGGTGCTGGTGAATGCTGCGACGGTCGCCACAGAAAAGGCTCTGGTCACATCACCGAAGAGCGGCATGATTCTTGACACTCTGGCGCACCTGGTACACCACCAGGGCAAACTGGACCGTGCCATCGAACTCCAGACCCAGGCCCTCGCAAACTCCGATGACTCCAGTGACGAAGGCAAGAAGGAAATGCTGGCATACCTTCAGGAACTGAAAAAGGAAAAATCCGGCAAGTGATTCGCCAGTTGCGGCCATAGGTGAGGTGTCGAGGCTTAAAGCCTGAAGGTGAGTCCGCTACAATACGGTGTGCTTATACTCCACGCGGTCTTGAGTGAGACAATTGGCAAGCGGCATGCGTCAGCTTGCCGGTACAAAAACGAGGTACCGGAGGGCTTACGCCGCTCCGCTCACCGGATTCATTTCCGGTCGCGCAGAGTATAATCTGAAGGATTGGCCTCCATCACTGCGGTGTGTGCATATGAATCAAAACGCGGTAAGGACTCCGGGTACGAACATCCTGCGCCCGTTCACAGGCATGGTCGTTGCGGTGATGCTTTCGGCGTGGCTGGCACCAAATCTGCGCGCTGCGGAATCAACACCGATTGTGCGTTGGGATTTTGAAGAGGAAGAAGCCACGCCTCTGGAATCGCATGGCGGCGTGCAACGCGACGCGCCGGGGCCGCGACCGCCGGAGTATCCGGATTTTGCGCCCGACAATACGGCCGTCAAACTGGACGGCAAGGGTGCGCACTTTTCGCTCAACGATGCCGGGGTGCAAAGTCCGTTTGACTTTACAAACGGCGATGCAATGACGCTCGAAGCGTGGGTGCAGGTCGATTCGTTGCGGGCCGGTGAAAACGTGTATGTGATCGGAAAGGGACGGACGGGGTCCAGCGGTTTTGCGGCCGACAATCAGAACTGGGCTCTGCGTGTGCGGGAGACGAAGGGCAAAGCTGGCGTCAGTTTCCTTTTTGCGACGGTGCCGGTGAGTGGCAAGCCAAAGTCCGGTGAGCAGTGGCATCGCTGGACAACGGAGAGTGGGTTTACGCCCGGAAAATACTGGCATCACATTGCCGTGTCTTATCAGTTCGGCGATCCTGAAAGCATTCGCGGATGGATCGATGGAAAGCCGCAACCCGGTGTCTGGGATATGGGTGGCGCGACTGCGGAGGCTCCGGTTGTCGATGATGACGCCATCTGGATCGGATCGTCGCAAGGCGGTGCCACCGCAAACAGTTTTCACGGTTCACTCGATGCGATTGCCGTCTATCGCGAAGTCCTTGATGACAAAGTCATGCTGGCGAGATTTCGTCGCGTCGGCGAGGAGATTGCGGTTCAGCCAGCTCCGGAAGTTATGCCGGATCTCGGCGAGCTTCCAAAAGGCAACACGCTTTTGACGCTGTATGAAGGCATGCCGGAGTATGATCGCTGGTTGAATACCGATGAAAAACTGCCGCCGGAAACGCTCCGCTGGAACACAGAGTCGTTTCTGCTGGACCGCCTGCCGCAGCGGTACGATGCATGGGGAATTCGGGCAGACTGGAAACCACCCGTGCTGGTCCGACTCGCTGCAGATGTGCCCTTGACGCCGGGCAGACACCGCTTCCTGATGCGGGTTCGAGGGCTGAGTCGTTTGTGGGTTGATGGCCAACTGATCGCGCGAAGCAAGCCGGTTTCCGGGTCGCCGAGTGGCGAAGAACCGATGACGCCGGTCGCGGGACCGCCACTGCCTGGTGTGCGGATCGCTGAGCATCGTCAGCAGGAAGTGTTCAGCGAAGCCACGATTGGCGACAACGGAGTGTGCCGCGTTGTTCTGGAGACTCTCGTCGGTGGCAAGGCGTTTCGTACGGATCCTGGCGAAATTTGTGTCGCGGTTGAAGCCGATGGCGGAAGTGCCTTTCTATTGTTCAACCCAAACACCTCCCAGCCTGTTTCGCTGACCGATGCCGACGTCACGACCGCACTTACCAGTCTGGAAGGTTCGCTGCGGTCATTCGAAATGGAGTCTCGTCGCCAGGCAGCATCCAGTCAGGACGAATTCTGGAACCTGCGACACGATTTCGCGCGCCAATGGGCCGCACAACATCCTGCGGCGGCGGTGCCGGAAGCCGCTGCGCATCCGATCGATGCTTTTCTTGCGGCGAAGATTCAGCGTGCAATCACCGCATCTTCCGCAACGCCGCTCCCTGAAGCGCGAGCGTTTCACGGAGACGTCTTGCCAATCCTGCGTGACAATTGTTTCCGTTGCCACGGTGACAAAGTTAAGGGCGGTCTGCTTCTGAATTCGCGTGAGGCCGCACTCAAGGGTGGCGACTCTGAAATGCCGGCACTCACACCCGGCAAAGTGGAAGAGAGTGAGCTGTTGCGCCGCATTCGCTCTTCTGATCCTGAGGAACGCATGCCGCCGGGAAGCGCCGGACTGGAATCAAAGCAGATCGCCGCGCTCGCAGCATGGATTGAAGACGGTGCGGACTGGCCTGCTCCACCGGTGACGGAACAGGACATCACGCCGCCTCCCCTGCTGACCGACACTGCATTTCTGCGCCGCGTTTTTCTGGACACTGTTGGTGTGCCGCCCGGCGAACACGAAGTAACCTCCTTTGTCGCCGACAAGTCACCCGATAAGCGTGTGCGTATCATCGACCAGCTTCTGGCCAATGAGCGCTGGGCGGATCATTGGATGGGTTACTGGCAGGACGTGCTGGCCGAAAACCC
>JAYSPO010001405.1:0-1948 GCA_043722015.1 Candidatus Kuenenia sp.
TACGAACTTGAGTTCCAGCGGTTGAATGATGAATCCGCCGAATCCGTGGGAGTTGTCAGCGGGCCGGTGATCACCCGATACCGCGATTCAACGCAGAACCTGCGGACCACGTTCCTGAAGATCGTGAAGCGGGCCGGGCTCAAGGCCTGGCCAAAGTTGTTTCAGAATGTCCGATCGACGCGGGAAACGGAACTGGCTGACCAGTTTCCGTTGCACGCTGTCACGGCTTGGATGGGTAACAGTCAGATTGTCGCCTCACGGCACTACCTGCAGCTGCGGGATGAACATTTCGACCGGGCATCGTCCGAGATTGTCGCCAGTTCCCAGGGTGATCACGCAGACCACGTTGGTACAAAAACTGATTCGGTGGGGCAAATAGTGGGGCTCCCTTCATGCGAAACCACGAAACCTCCCGACCCTGTGAAAGCAAAGAACCCCGAAAAACTCAAGGGTCTTCGGGGTTCTGCTGGGTTTTCCTGTTCCCTCCGGGAACAACTGATGGGCGCTGAGGGACTTGAACCCCCGACCCCCTCGGTGTAAACGAGGTGCTCTAACCAACTGAGCTAAGCGCCCGCAATCAAGGTCTGGACAGGCGGGAGTATCGGCGGTTCGGGGCTTTGTTTCAAGGGATGCTGATTTTACTGTATCGAGGATCGGAAAATTGAGACTGAAGGCCAGAAAATCCGGCATGAACGGTATGGTTCGATTTCGCGGCCTCCTGTCAGGCGTCGGAAATACCGGAGTTGAATCTGGAGAGCTTCCATCTCAGGATCGCTAAAGAGACGAATTTTCAAGAGCTACCATGTCTCGATAACGCTGCACAATTTCGGGAGTGGCGACCAAGGGCAGGTTTTTGGACAGTACGATAGTCTCCAGCGTGTTGATCAAGCGGCGAAACTTCACCTCTTTGAGTTCGCTCAGTTCCGCCTTGGCAGCCTGATCGGCTCTCTGTACGCGCCCTCGGTCAAACCCTTCATAAGCGGGAAGTTGCTGAATCTCGGCAAGCAGAGCCGCCTGATTTTCAGGTTGCAAGAGCAGAGATTTCTGCCAATTCTGGTCATCGCCGAGGTCAGGCCATTTGTCGGAAACTTCCTCAAGCAGTTCTCGACGTCCGGACCCGGAACGACGACGCGAGCCGCGCCCCGCTGCACGTCTCTCATGCTTCTGCAAATGAAACGGTCCCGTTACGATCGAGATCACAACCGGAAATCGCATCGCCCGTGCGGCTGCGTCCCGCAATGGCTCCCCAGAAGTAGCTGCTGAATTCTTCATCGTTGTCGATATCGGGGCGACAACCCGCTCAGTCCAGGGCCTGCAGGAAGCCTGCCATTTCACCAGCAGCGTGATCATTCTTTTGCTTTTTCGCTTCAGTGATGCCGGTCTGGTATGTTAACCGGGCGTCGTCCGTCCGTTCCAGTCTGGCTAATAACTGGCCAGCCATGAGGAATGCCGGTACGTAGGGCAATGCGTCACTCATCAAACTGCGAAACAGTTCGAGGCCGCGTTCGTGATCGGATTCCTTTTCCAACTCCATCGCCAGCATGTAACGCAGCATCTGGTCATTCGGTGAGGCTGCCAGCATGCCTTCCAGTTTTTGTCTTCGATTGATCGCAGCCATTGATGATCACCAGTCAGGAGTTTGCCAAATGGTTGTATCGTAACGCAAAAATCGTCATTCCGCGACAGAGGCATTCATCATGGAGCACGGATGGTACAGCCGGCACTTTCGGCAGGCATTGCTTGCCCAGCAGGACTTCGCGGCCACGCCGCGACCCGCGACGAGTCGCGGTCGATAAGGACGGCCACGCGGCGACGCGGAACGGATGTGCGACCCATAGCGGTGTGCCTTACGGCGAAGGTCCTTTCCGGCAGAAAGGACCTAGCTTTAGGACTTGTCCATCTTCAACTCCGCGTTTTGCCGTGGCGAAGTCTTTAACGCTGCAAAATC
>JAYSPO010001406.1:0-3259 GCA_043722015.1 Candidatus Kuenenia sp.
GTCACGAGCCCATCGACAATCTGCTGGCCGTCGGTGATCTCGTGTACTTCACGAAGGCCACAGACGATTCCGGTACAGAACTCTGGAAGACGGACGGCACGGTCGAAGGAACGAGACAGCTAAAAGATCTGCTGCCGGGAAGTTTTAGTTCGTATCCGGAAAGTCTGACAGACATTGACGGTCAGCTCATGTTCACGGCGCTGGACAGTGACGGTGTCCGACAAATCTGGATCAGTGACGGCACGACTGATGGAACGATTGCCCTGACATCCGAAGTCTCGGGTGTTGCCATCCACCCCGAAACGGACTTTGGACTGACCGCGAACGGAATTCTGTTCACCGGAGCCACACCGCAAACTGGCTGGGAACTGTATTCAATTCCGATCAATGTCCCGCAAGCTCCAGCCATCAGTCTCATCCCCGGTGGGGCAGCAGGCGTTTCCGTCGAATGGCAAGACGTTGTCAATGCTGTTCGATACGAGGTCTTCACGAGCAGCCTGAGCGATCCGTCGTTCGCTGCGACTCAGGTTCTCACGACCGATCGGGAGTGGCACGTTCCTCCAGATTTGCCTGTCGGCGCATATCGAGTCTGGGTGCGAAGTCATTCCGTGTTGAAAGAAGTATCCGCATGGAGTGCGCAGCAGGACTTCGTCGTGGGCGATGATCCGGTGATCCATGCGATTTCGCCTCGTTCGCTACAGGATCAGCCGACGATTTCATGGACCGGTCCAGACGATGCGCGCAGCTATGAACTATGGCTGACCAACCGTGACGCGAAGACTCGAACGTTGTATTTGACCGGACTGACGGCGACTTCGTTTGTCGTCACTGAGGATCTCGATCCTGCCAGGTACGCTGTCTGGGTACGTTCGACAGACTCCGACGCAACACTTTCCGACTGGTCACCGCTGACAGAATTCGAGGTACTGGCTCCACCAGTGGTGCTCACGTCAGGTGCCGGAGAAGTTCGCGATGCTCAACCGACACTCGTCTGGCAGGCTGTGCCTGGAGCAACAGGATACGACATTCGCATCATCCCGGTTGGATCGTCTGCGCCGTCGTACCTGGCCGCAAATGTTCAGGGAACTCTGCATCGGCTGACTCACGGATTGCCATCCGGCCAGTTCAATGTCTTCGTCCGAGCCCTCAAGGGAACGCGACCGTTTTCAGCATGGAGTGTCGGCGATCTGTTATCCGTCAAGCTGCCACCGGCGGGGCTGCGAAGAACCGGAACAAACATCGCAGGCAACACCAGCCTCGCATGGAACGCCGTGCCGCTGGCGATCTCCTACACGCTTGAGATTCGTAACCCGACGACCGGTGAACGTGTCCTGTCTGATCAAACCGTGACGGGAATATCCTTCACTCCATCGCCACCATTCAATGCGGGACGATATGCGGTCCGAGTTCGTTCGAACTACGCAGTCGGTCAGTCGTCGAACTGGTCATCGGTGTTGAAGTTCGAGTTGTTCCATCCGCCGGTGTCGATCACATCGTCCAGTGCTGCGACAGTTGATGCAACTCCTGTGATCACGTGGTCTGCCGCGCCCGGTGCAGCATCGTATGAGATCTCTGCCCGTCAGTTCGAAAGTTCTGTTGCGTCGTATCAGAGGTCGGGCATTAGCGGCGCATCTCATCGTATTGAGACACCATTGACGAACGGCATCAACCAGATCTGGGTGCGAGGCCACTTTGCGGATGGTTCACGCACTGCATGGAGCAAGGCTCAGAACCTGCTGATCGGGCCGGCTCCTGTAATCACCCGAACGGCCGATGGGTTCAGCTGGGCTCCGGTGAACGCTGCAACGCACTACGAATTCTGGTTGAACTACCTTGGCCCGGATGTGCCGATGCGACAGATCGTCTACGATCCTCAGGTGGTCTCGACGAATTACACATTCCCCGACGCGCTTCCAAAAGGCACGTTTCAACTTTGGCTGCGTGCCATTCGTGCTGAAAGCGGATTGCTGTACGCTGGAGCATGGCGAACGTCCGGTCCAGTCGAGAGGACGTAGTTTCCGGTCAATCGGAAGCTGATCCACAAGTCCATTCAAATGACAAAATGCAAAAAATCCAGTAAAAGACCGGCAAATAAGGTGCAATTTTGCCGATCTGAATCTTGCGGAGATAACACAAAACACACACAATCTTTACGCGTCCTTAACAATGACGGCACGGTGGCCGTCTGATTTGCTTCGAAATCTGGCAGATGCAGGTACTGTATCAGCCGGGTTCCTCACGTTTTCAGGAGACCAACGAATGGTCGACCTGTACTTGAGTCTGGGAGTTATGCTGACTCTGTGTGGCCTGGCGGCTTTCGCCGGTGCAGCGCTTCAAAAGCGCGCGGGACGCGCGACGGTGGTGAGTGCGGAAGTTTTTGTTTGTCTCGCCACGGCGGCCTACCTGAACTTACTTTGGGACCGACCCAGCCTGAGTCGGCTGCTGCCGTTTTCCAGCACCATCATTCTGGGCAACTGGTTGCCGATTGTGGGATCGTTCTTCCTGGGTGTCTGCCTGAAAACAGAACGCATTACGTTCCTGCGACGAATCTTGCTCGCAATCTGCATGGTCGCAATCTCCGGGTATTCGCTGGCCAAACCGATGCTGGGAAAACCTCCAGTGTGCGTGCCGGTGATGTACGATCGCACTCTGGATTTTCAGACGACAGACCAGACCTGTTCAGCCGCGTGTGCCGCAAGCCTGCTCAGACTGCATGGTGTTTCTGCAAATGAAAAAGAACTTGCCAATCTATGCCTCACGCGGCACGGCACGCATTGGCTGGGCGTCTATCGAGGACTCAAATTGAAGACGGCTGGCACGACCTGGGATGTCGTCGCGGACGAAGTCAGTATGCAGGAACTGTTGACCGGAAAACTCGGCACCGGAATTCTGGCGTTGTCGTTTCATGTGGCAGAATCCGGACGAACATGTGATCCCGAGTGGGGGTTTGGATCCGATGTGGGGCATTCAGTCCTGATCCTGAAGTCGCACTCTCCGGCAGTACTGGAAGTATTCGATCCGGCACCGGACTATGGCTTCGAGATCTGGAACAAAGATGTGCTGGCCAGCGTGCGAAACGGTATCCTGCTGCGATTGGTGCCGCGCGATGGCACGCAGGCCGTGGTGCAGTTCGATCTCAACGCTCTCAAACAGGACAGCAGCGCTTATCCGCCCGTCGTTCGCCGTTAGGTACAGCGAAGTCAATGGTTGATTTTTGGGTAGGCCGGACCAAGCGCAGCGCCGTTCCGGCAGGTGTCTG
>JAYSPO010001407.1:0-4458 GCA_043722015.1 Candidatus Kuenenia sp.
TTAACGCAATCCGCCGCCCGCCTGCAACTCGAACATACCCTGCGATCAAGAGGCCGGCCTAGGAAACACAACAATGACAGCAACGGAATCGAGAAATGAACTGCGTCCCCTTTTCTTCACTAATCAAACATCGGGCGACGGATACTGATTGTCATCTTTCTGCATCCCAGAGTTTCCTGATCCTTTCCAGTCGGCGATCGACGGTCGCGGGAGAGATTTCGAGTTTTTTCGCAATCTCTATATTCGTATTTCCCTCAAGCTTTAGATTTGCTACCTGAGCCAGATCAGAAGGCAAACCTTTGATCCGAACCTCGCATTCTTCGACGACATCGTCTGCAAACTGCGGATCGGGTTCACTGCCAGCAAGGCCATCCAGACCGGGACCAGAAGAGTCACCGCCTGTGCGAAAGACAGACTCCCCTCGCACCTTGCCGCCGCCGCGTATCTTGGCCCCGGCATCGCGGTTTGCGTTAATAGCCTTGCGTTCTGCGATCATCATGAGGATGGCCCAAAGGTTATTTCGATCCTGCACGTTGGGGAAACGGCCTTTGGCAATGCCGCGAAAGCAGGAATCGAAAACCGCTACGGCGATGTCTTCACCGTCGGTCACTCGTCTCACCTGAGGAAACAGCCTGGCATGGGCATCCGCTACGAGGCGTGTAAAGAAATGATTCCAGATCGGAGTTGCGGCACTTTGATCGCCCTCCTGAAGTTTCCTGATGAAGAGTGTTACAGAATGTTCGGTCATGGCAGTGATCTCACAGACAAAGGAATGCCGTTCAGTTGTTGAGTTACTTTCGCCTTGCGAACGTTGATGAACTGTGAGGTCGATCTTTCAGAAGTCGTTGCCTTGCAGCGGATCTTCGGCAAAGTCCGGTCCCAGATCCAGTGGACGCGGACGGGCACCGGCCGGCGTCAACAGTCGGACATACACGTAGCTGTCGATATTTTCGTCCAGCACATTGACGGATCCATCGCAAAGCGACACCACGAGAATCCCGCTGTGTCGGCTATTTGGAAACGGCGCGTTCCCGTCTCTCGCAGCATACTTTTGTTTGTTGATGAACGGCGAGCCAAGACTCAAGTCCGGTGACAAATGTGCATTCCGAAAAGTTACCGGAGGGATGACCGGGAAGATGAACCCACAACTCCGAATGGCTGGATCTGCCCAGGTCTGGCTGTGCCTCACCGGATTTGCCCCGGCATTAACATTCTCTGTGAACATGATTGTGTTTCCGGCACCATCATAGATTTTTCCCATCTCGGCACAACTGTTCCGCGTGCAGGCAGACGGTGGCACGCATGATGAATTCAGTCGTCTGTCGCACTGAATGTATGGCCAAAAAACACCAGTGTCCTGGGTCAACGTTGCATTCGCCGAACTCGGAGCAACACCACCATTCCAGGAGATCTGTTCAGTGGCAAAACAATGGCCGAAATTCTCTGGACGAGTTGGGTTAAAGGGTACAAGGCAGGTGACATCAATTTCAATATCTCCTATACCACAGTTCGCAACGTAGGTCAGTCCGCCATCCTTGCCGACAGCCGAATCATCGTTAGGGCAGGTGAGGACCGCCATGTTGTGAGTGCTCAGACTTCGATTACTGGAGGTGCCCGGCTGCATAAGCAAATCGGAATCAAACGGCTCACCGGTGTTCCATCGTTCATAAACTGCGAGTTGATCAAGCCCGGGCAATAGATCAATCACCCAGCTATGCCCCGCAAAAATCGATTCCAGCGTCCCGTTCGAGTCCTGATCGACACCCGGATAAGTTCCGGACGGGGGTAGCTTTCCATGATGGCCTGTTGCCCAGTTGATGGCCGCCAGCGTGATGTTCTTCAAATTATTCTGGCATTGAATCCGACGAGCAGCCTCGCGAGCCTGCTGGATGGCCGGGAGGATCAGCGCCATGAGCGTGGCGATGATCGAGATCACCACCAGTAACTCGATGAGGGTAAAACCTCGTCGAATGGACCTGGAGAAGTCGGTTGAACGAAGCATTTGCATGTACGTAACTCCGGAGGAGATTGACGTTGAAAAAACTGACCTGAGAACACCGATGTCGTCATTGATCCGTTGCGAATGTGAATCGACTCACCAGACACTCATTGAAAAAAGCTGCCTGTGCTCTGGTCTGGTGTCTTGTGGTAATCGTAGAGGGCTTGGGCAGCTTTCTGTGAGGCGAAGGCTCTGAACCTCCAGTTTTTTTGCCAGCCTGACACGTTGTTGAAGACCGTCGGACGGAGTTTGTTTGCCGACGCGGATGACTGCATCAAGAATCTGTAAATAGCTTCAGCAGCAGCTTTCCGACCTTTCACAATTTGATATTTGACGTCGCACTCTACATCGAAGCTCCAATAGCCACTGTAGTAACCGGGGCGTGTGGGCGGCACGAATTCAGCCTGACGCGCCTCATCGCAGAATGCGAGCACGTACCAAGTGTCTTCAGGTTTTGCACCTGCCTTTGCCTTGAGCTTACTTTCAAGCGCACTGAGATCCCTTTGTTGTTTGACCTCGAACGGTTTGTCTGGCTTGTCGCCACAAGTCGCCGTTTCCGCCGTCGTGATGACCAGCATTGCGAAGACAACAGTCAGGGGGTGCATGTTGAAACTTCTTGAATGACGCATGGGAAAGACTCCTGAATTTGAATTTGGACGAAATGGCCGTGTTGGACTTTGCTTGTTCAGAGTGGTCGTTGAATTCCCGGTCCGTCAGCAACTCATCACAGGGGAATGCGGAAAAACGGTTGCGAACCCCCGAAGAATTCATGAATTTTCCGGGATTCCCGGTCAATCAGCGACTTACTGCGATGCGGCAAAACTGACCGCGAGAAACCAGAATCAACCATCACCACAATCCTTCAATCACGGACCAGGCCGAAATAAATCACCAAACTGCTCAAAATGGAAATATTTTTCTAAATGCCCGTGCGCCCTGCCTCTGCCGACGGTTGCAAATGGCAACGTCCTGGGGAACACTGTGAGTTCCTCCCGTCGGAGATCGTGATTCCCTTTCTTCAGCGAGGAGTCCCTCCCCTTGCGAAACTGCCCGGCAACAGAATTTGTATTGCTCTGGAAGTCTGCGGAATCGCCGCCGGACTTGTTTCAGTTCCTCAGTTCCTGGGGTGAGATTTCCCATAAAGACAGTGTGGCGGTCATCGGAGTTGATCAGCAGTATCGCTGGCGGAAAGATTCACCTTTGCCGCCGCTGCCGGTGGACGATTACCTCGTCAAATACCCCGAACTGGAAACGAACCATGATCTGCTGCAAGAACTCGCGGTCAATGAGTTTCTGGCGCGACGGGCGAACGGTGAACGGCCCTGCAAGGAAGAGTTCGTCAAAGAGTTTCCAACAATTTCGAACCGACTGCTGAAGACGCTGACGGAACTGGAATCAGGCAACTCCAATGGCGAGACTGATGCAGACGAGCCAGCAGATCAGGACAACGCGAACGACGAACTTGATCTCATCGGCGAAGCGTTTGAACAGGCATGGCATGCCCCGGCTGCGACCCCGAATCTGGAAGAGTATTTGCGTCGGGGCTCCGAGAACATCCGTGCGAAACTGGCCAGGCATCTCTTGCTGATCGAAGTGTGGCATCGTCAGTTACGAGGCGAGAAGCCAACGCTCAGTGAATACCACGCTCGGTTCGCACAGTCGGATCCTGTATTGCGGGAACTTCTGAAGGAGTGGGAAGGCAATCCCAATGACTTCCTCCAGTACGAAGATTCGTCCGGGGAACAACGCCCCGGGACCCACAGCCTCGGGAAGAACCGTTTGAACCCGTCTGGCGTACAGCCTCAGGTTACGCAGCCACGGCAGATCGGACAGTATGATATTGTCGCTCAAATTGGGCGCGGCGGAATGGGCGTGGTCTATAAGGGCCACGACAAGACACGAGGCCGCTTCGTTGCGATCAAGATGTTGCTTTCTGGTGAACTCGCGTCGGATGAAATGCGAAAGCGACTTGAAAAAGAGGCTGCCGCAGTGCAGCGATTGGATCATCCCGGGATCGTCTCCCTTCACAAGCTCGGGTATCACGACGGCCAACCATTTCTGGTGTTCGAGTTTATCGACGGCCAGAGTCTCGCTGACCGTATTGCTGATTCGCCGCTGGGACTACAGGACGCGGCCACTTTGATGGAACAGGTGTCCCTCGCGATCGAGTACGCTCACGGTCAGGGAATTGTGCATCGCGACATCAAGCCCCATAACATACTCCTGAACTCACGTAACGAGCCCAAGGTTACGGATTTTGGATTGGCCAAGGATCTGGTTGGTACCTCGTCACTGACGGACACAGGTCAAATCCTTGGCACCCTGAGTTATATGCCGCCAGAACAGGTGTCCAGTCGTTCGGGGACGATTGGCCCCGCCAGTGATGTCTACTCCATCGGCGCGACCTTGTATCAACTCCTCTGCGGTCGTCCCCCATTCCTTGCCGCAAATCCAATTGC
>JAYSPO010001408.1:0-1527 GCA_043722015.1 Candidatus Kuenenia sp.
AGATGTCAAAGTCCGAACGGAATCCTTACAAAACTGACCGTTAGTGAATTTTGTCTGCTTGTCGTCTACGACTCGGCGGCGAACGATGGCAACCTTGGCAAATGTGATTCGACCGAAAGGCTGTTGATTTTGGCGAAAATCAAGCCCGCCGTTTTCGCAATGAGGGATCAATCGGAAGTGCGAATTTTCACCTTTTGTAATGACTACAAAAGAGATTTTCCGGATAGTTGCATTTGGCAGAGTTCCGACGTTGCGTTGTCCTGTTCTCAGGACGAAGCTACGGGCGGCTTTGATCTATGAAGTACGTCATTGCTGCAAGTTCTCGGGTGAGAGGTTTTTGCCGCGAAGAAAGGCAATTCTTTCTGAAGCTGGAAACTTCATGCGTTGTTGAAACAAATCAGCGGTTGACTGACCGAGGCCATTCACGGCAGCCTTCCCTGACTGCGACGGGTGCCAAAGATGCACGATCGGCAAGTACGTGTGATTGGCAACGCGGAGAGTTTGGCAGCGATCCCAGAATTCCGTGTCCTCGCCGCCCCAGCCTACGAACTCTTCGTCCATGGCACCGATCGAGAAAAACGCTTCGGGTGTGGCTGGCATGCCGCAGGTTCAAGCGGGGCATGGGTTGTAGTTCCTGATGAGTGACTTGTGGGGGTAGAGGCACTGTAATTCGGTCTTGATCCGGACTTCGTAAAAATCGTCGCGATCGGGGGACTGGTGAATCGCTCGGATATGCAGCATGGGTTGTGCGCCTTCGACGGACCACCGCATGCCGCTTCGTTCCATGCGGTCTTTCACCAAATGACGGCAGGCACCTTCGATCACACCGGTCGCGATGGGATAGCCAGCTTTCAGGTATTCGTCATACTTCATGCGACCGGCGTTGTTGGTGAAGTAACCACACACGGTCTGAATTTCCGTCGCGGCCTTTCCCTTGAGTTTCTTCATCGTTGCCATGCGACGCAGACCAGTGATCACGCTGTTCACGTCACCCGACAGAATGCGTTCCAGTCGTTCGCGAGCGAATGCTTCCTGTTGCTCCCGATGCGGATGAAACACTTTGGCGGCTTTCCACACGTATTGCGACACATGCAGAATATCCAGAATTTCAACCACACGTGCCGACACATCCGGATCCAGAGACGCATGCATGGCGTCCCACTGGCTGGGCGAGCCGTCCATCAGCGCGATCAGCGGCTGTTCAGGTTGCAGTCGATCGCGAATTCGTTGACTGGCCCAGCTAAACGCTTCGATCTGGCCGGAGATCATTTCCGGCCCTTCGCCCAGATCACGTTCGCAGGCGAAACGCGCCGACAATTGTTTCGTCACGGGAATCGGACGAGGCTCGCGCTCAATGGAATCTTCAGGATCGCGAAACAGGGCCGCGATGATGTCGGCTGGCTTCCGCACATAACGATCCACCGAATAGACACAGGCGAGCGTGGCCATGCGACGATTTCCCCGACGTTCGGCAGGATCGAAGATCGGCACGCGAGCCAGATCCGGCTTGACCAGCGGAACACCCTT
>JAYSPO010001409.1:0-4277 GCA_043722015.1 Candidatus Kuenenia sp.
CTCGAACGGCGTTTGAGAGTGCTGAGACGGCGTTGAAGTCTCACAATGAAACGCTGAAGATCTCTACCGAGCGAGTCTTGACTGCGACCGCAGCATTGAAGCAGGTTCAACAAGAACAGTCGGCGGCGGCTCCGCAGTTGAAACATGCACTGGAGCTGGATGCGCAGCTCGAACCACTGCAGCTGCGAGTTAAGACAGCCCACGCCGCGATGACGAACGCCACGGCTGCCGTAAGAGATGCGACAAAGAAACATGATGATGCGGGCAGGCGCAAACAGGCGTTGCTTGACGAGCAACAGCTTCTGGAGTCGCGGCGTGAAAAACTGACGGCGTACGTTCCGTTTGTGAAGGAGGCTGCGACGTGGCAGCATCGACTGGATACGGCGATCACGGCAGGTTCTGAAGCCACTGAGCTTCGCGCCCGGTTGATCTCGTTGACCGAAACATTGCGGACCGAACAGCAGGAACTCAACGCGAAATTTGACAATTTGTTGCAGGTTCAGCAAGAGATGGATGCTGCGGCCGGTGAACGTCAGGATGCCGAAACGGCGGAACGAATATTTGATAGCGAGCGGTTGGCTCAGCAACGTGCTGAGCTGGATTCATCGCAGCGCGTGCTGACAACGTTGCAGCAGGAATTAACCGAACGGTACAGGCTTCGCGATGATACCGACAGCATCGAAAAGGAACTTGCTGAACTGGAGTCGCAGCAGACTCAGGACTCAACAACGCTGCAGCAGCTTCAGGAGGTGGATGTTCCTGCGGCAATCCGCGATGCTCAGGTATCGCGCGGTCAGTTGGAACGCATCGTTGCCGCAGTCGACGATGATGCGAAGCGATTGCGTTTGTCATTGCAGCCGGAACAGCCGTGTCCCGTGTGTGGTTCTGAATCGCATCCATACAGCGATCATGCACCGGATTTCGAAGCAGCGGCGGTTAAGGCTGCCAAAGGTCACTGCAAAGAACTGGAGACACGACGCGACAAGTTAAATAGCGAAGTTCAGCGACTTGTGGCAGGTTCGCAGTCGAGACTGGAGCAAATTACCAAACAGCAAAAGGTCCGCAAGAAATTGCTGGCGTCCATCGACAGCGCTGTGTTTTCGTCTGTCGATCATTCTGAAGTCGCGATGGTCCTGACGTTGCCCGAAGGGGAACGACAAGGCGTCGTAACGAGCAGACTGAACGCTGTGGCAATGTCGCTCAGGCAGATCGCGGCGGATGAAAAGGCGCAGCGAGAAGCGGCGAAGCTGACTCAAAAGCGTCGTGAGCTTGTGGAAAAAATAGCGGCACAACATCAATCGCTTCTGCACGCTGTGACTGAACTTGAAAAGCAGACGAGTATCACAGCCACGAAACATGCGAATTCTGAATCAACGTTGAAGAAAGCAGACGAAGCATGGCGTGACGCATCAGCCGCGTTGGGAGGGCTGTTCAGCGCGCTTCCGAATGCCAAAGACGACTTCACCGCCGATGGTGCGGAGTTTCGCGACGCATTTGTGGCCTCCACGAAATCCTGCGGCGAGATTCAGGAGCAACTCGATGGCCTGACAACCAACCTGCTGGCAGTCAATGCGACCATTGAGCCACTTGAAGAGGCTGTGCTCAAAGCGAGTCACGCTCTGGCGGCCTGCGAGATCGAACACGCGGCGACCGTTGGTGATCGCGACAGGCATTTGCAGCAGCGGCAACAGTTGTTTGATGGTCGCGCCGTCGATGTTGTGCAGCAGGAGTTTGCAGCACGTCTAACAACGGCTGGCCAAACCGTGGATGAAGTCACGGCAGCAAAACACGCTACTGAAAAACTCCTGGCGGCTGCTGAAGAAGCACACAAATCTACAATGCAGAAAACCGAGCAGACTGCAGACGGCTTGAAGACCGCTCAAGCCGCAATGTCAGCCTGGCTGAAATCATTCAACGCCGGTTCATCACGCACGCTGACGATCGCCGATGTCGATCAAATGCTGGCTCGCGATGCGGCATGGTTTGCGACGGAACGCACGCACTTCAAGAGCCTGGATGAACGAGTCACCTCAACATCCAGCGCCTGTAATGTCCACCAACAGCAGTTGCAACAACACGTTGACAAGAGACCTGGGCCCGACGATGAAGCCGTTGTCCTTGAGGCCGAGCAGCGAGTCAAGGGAGAACTCGAAACGGCGAAAAATGTGCAGGAAGCCGCGCAGGATGTGATAAAGAACGATGATCGACAGCGGAATCAGAACACTGAGTTGACTCAGCGGCTGGCTGAACAGCTCACCGTGGCCGAACCGTGGTTGAAACTGAACGAACTGATCGGCTCCAAAGAGGGCGATAAGTTTCGCATGATCGCTCAGCGCCGGACGCTGGACGTCCTGCTGGGCTATGCGAATCATCAGTTAACACAACTGTCCGCACGTTATCGCCTGGAACGTCTTCCGGAATCGCTGAATCTGATCGTTATTGACTGCGATATGGGGGAAGAACGGCGTTCAGTTCATTCACTGTCCGGTGGTGAATCGTTTCTGGTCTCGCTGGCGCTGGCACTGGGCCTGGCATCTCTCACATCCAATCGGCTGCGGATTGAATCGCTGTTTGTTGACGAAGGGTTTGGAAGTCTGGATCTGGAGACACTGACGACGGCCATGAACGCTCTGACGCACCTCGAAGCGCAGGGACGTAAAGTGGGAGTCATTTCTCATGTGACTGAAATGACGGATGCGATTCCTGTGCAGATCAGGATTGAGAAGCGTCGTCATGGCGGTGCATCCAGGATTGTCATACCGGGAGCTGACCCGGACTGGGTAAATCCGAAAACGAATTTCGAAGCGATATCGAAAACCTCGTCATCGAAATCAGAAGATTCCGAGGAAGCGAGGGCAGTGGCCGCGACGATTTTGAATATCCTGAAGCGAGAGCAGCAACTGGGCAACCAAAAAGTCTCCACAACGGCTCTGCGAAAAGAGATTGGCTGCAAGGTGAAAGATTTCGCATCTGCTCAGATTCTGCTGGAGGGAAACATCACGATCGATGGTCGAAGTCTGCGGCTGGCGGATCATTGAAGATCGGCGAACAACATTGTAGCCATCACGCTCCGCGTGATGAGCCCACAAGGTTCAACGTGACCGATGTTTGAACATGGCTGAGTCATCACGACGCGAGCCCCTGCGGGCTCGTCTCGGCGGAGCGAGACGGCTACATTAAGTGAATGATTGATTGCACAATGCTGGAAAGTACGCCAATGAAGATTGCAATGACCAGAAACAAAAACCGAATTGCCGGGTTGGTTTTATCAGCGGTGGTGGCAACCCTGATGCGCGGCACGGCGAGTGCCGGTGAAGTGGAATTCGTCGTGGGCGACTTGATGGCTGCAGAAGGCGGAAGCTGGAATCCAGAAGACAGTCCGCTCACATCGCCGTTTGGCGTCGATTTCAACTCGCACGGCGACATGTGGATTGTGGAACTGGAAGGTGGCCGAGTCCATAAGTTCGATGCGGCCGGTCAACTGCGTCTTGCAGGTGGCGACGGGACGAAGAGTTACAAGGGAGACGGCGGAGCGCTGGCAGCCGCAACTTTCAATGGCATGCACAACTGCGCGGTCACGCCCAATGGCGACCTCTACATCGCGGACAGCTGGAATCACTGTGTTCGTAAAGTGGATGCAGCGACCGGAGTAATTTCCACCATCGCAGGGACCGGTCAGAAGGGATTCAGCGGCGATGGCGGTCCGGCAACCGAAGCAACGTTTGACTTCGTGATGTGCATCACGCTGAATCCGACGAATGATGTGCTTCACATCGCCGATCTCAACAATCGCCGAATTCGTGCTGTGGATCTGAAGTCCGGGCTGGTGACGACAGTTGCCGGAAATGGCAAAAAAGGTGTTCCGAAGGATGGTGATGTTGCCGTAAACAGCCCGCTTGTGGATCCGCGAGCGGTCGCGCAGGATTCGAAGGGAAATATTCTGATCCTTGAACGCGGTGGCCATGCGCTTCGAGCTGTCTTGCCGGATGGCACCATTCAGACAATCGCAGGAACAGGGACGAAAGGATTCACGGACGGCCCTGGGCTAACCTCACAGTTTGGATCGCCCAAACATCTGTGCGTTGATGATGCCGACAACGTCTATATCGCCGACGACGAAAATGCTGCGGTTCGGCGTATGGATTCACAGACTCGCGAAGTAACGACGATCCTCGGAAAAGGGCAGGGCGATCCTCGGATTAAGCTCAGCCATCCGCACGGCGTCACATGGGAACACGGATGGCTCTATGTTGTCGATATGAGCAATAATCGAATTC
>JAYSPO010001410.1:0-2041 GCA_043722015.1 Candidatus Kuenenia sp.
ACCTTCGTGACTTTGCTGCAGCCATTCAAACAGCGTCTTGGCTTTGAGCCGCGGTTCCAATTCGAGTCGCTGTTGCACTTTGTCCCACACATCGGCAAAGGGATCGCTGCGAGAAGAACAAAGGTGTCAGGAACCGAATATCCCAATTTCAGTGGAATCGTTTCCTGCCAAGTTTTGTGATTTCCCCGATTACCGCTACTGGCCCCGTGAGCGAAGCTGGTGCTGCAACTGTTCAGCCATGTCATTCAACTGTGCACGGATTCAGGATCTCGACATGCGTGATCGTGGGCTGATCGATCAGGATCGAATTCAGAAAATGCATCGTCACTCTGCTATGCTGTGGACTCCCCAACATCAGCTTGAATGCAAAATCCACCAGCGGACTGATGCCGATTGCCATGCTTCTCTCGCCAACAGATTTCTCGTGGCTTCACGAACGATTCGCAGGACCATGGAGAACCGACGCAGTGTAGCAGCCGCATGACGCATTCACAGAGTAGCACCGGGACGGTCAGTCGGTTGCTGAGTCGCACGATCTCGTCCATCGGCAGTTGCCGCGATGGGAATCAGTGATTGCCAAACACATTTTCGCGTTCCAATGGCAACTGAAAGCCGTCGGAAATGCGAGTCATGTACAGGCCTCGGCAAAGCCACCAGAACGTGGACATAGCTTTTGCAGGACCAAGATCCTGTTCGAGTGTCCGGTAGTCTTCAGCCGTCAGTGTCCATGGGGCTTTGCTGAGTTTCCTGGCGTATGCGTAGGCACGCTGTTCTTCGACCGGAAACGCCGACCAGTCGTTGCTGGCTAGCTGGCGGGTTCGTTCGGCGATTGCTTTCTTATCAAGTCCCGCAACTTCCAGCAGCATTTCACAGTGGCCCATGCAATAGTTGCATTCAATTGTCCGCGTCTGAATCCAGAACAGACTCTCTTCAAAAACCCGATCACCGGGCAGTTCGGCCCACATCGTGCGCGTGGCAATACTCCAGGGAATCTGGAGCTCGGCAGCGTAACCGTAGGTCATCAGGCTCCACACAATCCGTGTAGGCCGAGTGGCCATAGCCGGTGGAAGTTTGCCCTTCACTTCATCCCACGAGGGAACAGGCAGCCTGGGTTTGCGGTCGCGCTGCTGCTCAAGTCGCGTCTGCAGTTCATCGAATGAGATGGCACCCCAGTTACCATCGTCTGGGATCACATCTTCGCCGGCAGCCTGCAGTGTTGGCACCTCGCCATGCGGTGGTATGAGTGAAGCAATCTGGAGGGCACCTTCTGCGAATTCCACATCAATCGGTTCGAGCGGCCCGTGCTCTTCCATCGGCAACTGCAATCCCAGCACAATACGATCCTGAAAATTTCCATATGCCGCCAGCAGGACCATGGAGGCCACTTGATTGTCGCCGAATTCCTGCCGCAGTTCTTCAAACATCGAATCCGGGATCGTGGGCGCGGCAACAGTCAGCAATCTGGCGAACTCCAGCGGCTGACGATCTGCTTCCGGCCAGGCCTTCGGGTCTCCCGTGAGAACACTGATCACTTCATGGCTCGCTCCGGCACGTTTCAGATCAGCGATGGCATACGCTTTGGAATAGTCACAGTGATTGGCGACGGCAATCACCCAGCGCATCTTCGCACGCAGCACGGGATCAATCGGACTCTTCGTCCGGTGGGCATAATCCAGTTTGAGCATCGCTGCCGCCGTTCGCGGCAGATGAATGGCCACAGCACGAGCCCATGATGGTAACGGCTGACCGGAGCCTGAAACCGTTTCCGGAAGTCGATCCCAGCATTCAGCGTCGCTCAAAAGCTCGACAACCGGCGAGCGTGTCGTGGCATCGTCTGCGGAAGCCGTTCGCATGCTGATGTTCATGATCGTTAATCCCGCAATGAACCATGCTGAAAAGGGCATCTGCCACATCATTGTTACGCCTTTCGAGGCTGACATTATTCTTCACGCGGTGCGAATTGGCAAAGGCGAGCGGCTGGGCGTGAGCCCTCCGTGGCCCGCGCATGAACACACGGAGGGCTGACGCCCAACCGCTCGCT
>JAYSPO010001411.1:0-3437 GCA_043722015.1 Candidatus Kuenenia sp.
GGCTGGCCCGTGCAGGATCCTTATTCCGCCGCACGAAACGCACGCCGCATACTTTCCTGCTCAGCGCGTGGGATGCCAAATTGCTCGGCCAGGAATTTCCAGCCGACGACAGCGGCTTTGACCTCACTCAGAATCTGTCGGGATCGCTGGTGGCCTATCCTGAAATACTCAGCCACATCGAGAACCAGTTCCAGATCCAATGAATTGTCGGTCTCCGAGATATTCAGACTCAGTCCTCGACCGTCCGGAGATGGATTTAAGTCGTACGCGGGCGACAGCTTCCAACCACCTGGCTCCAGCAGGAAACCATGGTTTCGCAAATGGTCATCGGTGTTGGAAACGCAAATAGAGAAGACGATGCGCCTCCAAAGTTCTTCCAGGTCTGAATCGACATCGAGACCGTTTTGACAAAGAAACTCGACGATCTGCAGGTAGCTCGCACCGTCTCGATAATTCGTTCCGTCTGCATATCCCAGCATCGTCATGGCTGACGCAAAATGAATTCGAGTTCGCATCCCGCCGCTCACAGTGCGATCAAATCGTTTCGACATAAACGTGCGATGCCTTTGACCGAACTCTTCAAGTGCCGCCTGGCCAACATTAAGCCCGGCGTGAACTGCCAGCTGATGCGCGACCATTTCCCATGTGCCGACATCATGTTGATCTGTTCGTCCAGGAAATTTTGCGATCCAGAGTGCGCCGTCTTCGTCGCACACTCCGGCCTTCGGCCTGGCCCCGCCGATTGATGATCCGGGAGCCAATAAGAGTCCAAGCCACTCCCTCACCTGGAGATCATCGACTGTGTCGGTCGACTGGACTTGCCAGGCTGCATTTTCCAGTTCACGAAGCCGCGTCCACGGCGGAGCAGCCATCCCTTCTTCATCGGAGAGAAATGGCCCATCACTCGCGACCTTGAATCGCAGGGCCCCCATTCTTTGTTCGTCGTGAACACCCAGCAGGAAATCGGATTCCCTGAGACTCTTTTCTTCCCGATTGTCACGGCGAGCATCAATGGCCTCGCGTCGCGTCATTAGCAGCCGACCCCACCGATCCGGGCACGAATCGAGAAACAGTCCGAAATTTGGACGTCTTTGCAGGGGTAGATATTGTCGTCCCGGAAAAAGCTGCAGGCCAGGATCCAGAGGCATCGCATGCTGGCTTTTCAACCATGCCGAATCGTATTCAAACGAAAACATTTCTTCACGACGCACTTGATCGGAACGCAGGATTCCCATCGTTGTTGGCTGTCCCAACTCTCGCCAGTCGCCAATCACATGGATTTCCCGGCTCATTTTTCGTCACTTCGTCCTGGTCTTCGTGGTGCTCGCTTGCGAGTAGAGCTGAGTTCCGCGTCCGCCAGTTTTCTGCCCAGTACATCGTCTTTGGACAGAAGCAAAATATCCTGTTCCAGCCCCAGCACGAAAAGCACGAGGAACAGCGTCGAGATGGAAGAACCCGCTGAGCCCTTCTCAAGCTCATAAAGTGTATTCCTGCTGATCCCGGCACGTTCTGCCACGATGGCTGACGACAAGTGTCGGCGCAATCTGGCCAACCTCAGATTCTCTCCCAGAGTCTCCAGCATTCGCTGATGTTTCGGCAAAATCGCCTTTTTTTTGCGCGGCATAAAGCACTATAAATTGATCAAATAATCTTTAATTTGACACAAGTATAGTGCGCTAAAGTTGAGATGCAAGCGTTGTTCCTACAACGGCGATTTTCGATCAGCGATTCAAGACTGTTTTGGAAATCAAGGCCGTCCGGATGGACGAAGTCACAGCGATTGCGACCAATGTGCCCCGTGTCTCCGACGCGGAAATCCGGCCGCAACTGTCCGACCGAACGGAGAAACATCGCTTGTGAGGGTGAAACGCCGCACTTCGGCCCCCCCATTGGCCAGCCGAACAATATTGGGAGTCTTCCCAAAGAAATCCGCCTGCTGACGTTCAGAGAACGTTGGCAAACCGCAGCGGCACAGCCAACGGCAAAGGATTGATCGCTCCCACAGCCTGCCACTCTGTGTGAATCTGAAGTTTCGTTAACTCCGCCATCGACTCCCATGCTCTCATCGAGTTGTCCACTGCCGCACGAACAGATTGTTGAGGGCTGGCCCAGATGTCGAGACCTTCTTCCGCGTCGTCGCAGGTTTGTTGATGCAGGATAGAAAGGTCACACGTCGCACCAGAACAGAGGCATGACACCCCGTGAAACGCTACGATTTTCAGAATCAAGGTATTCTGCAAAAAACCGCGACACCTGTGGACGCCATTGCGCCAATGTCTGTGCAGACGATTTACTGTCATCTGTGAGCCCGTTCAGTGCTCAGTCCTGAGGAACAACTTGACGTCGGTCGCCGGTTGCGGGAAGGCGATCGGGAGGCTTGGGGTGCGCTGTATGCGCACTACAACATCGCGGTGTGGAGGTTGACGGCCAGGCTTGTGGGACCGGATGCGGCGGGCGTTGCGGATGTGGTGCAGGAAGTCTTTCTGGCAGCAGCAGGTTCCGCACGACGATTTGATGCCGAGCAAGGAACGCTGTGGAGCTGGCTCACGGGCATCGTGCATCGGCAAGTGTCGAATTACTGGCGAAAGGCCGAACGAGCGGATCGCTGGAGGGCTTTGGCGGAGAGCGGAAAAATTGATGTCGCCGGTTTACTCGAGTCCCATGAATCACCCTCTGACATTGCGGAGCAACGCGAAGTGGCGGATCTCGTGCGGCGAGTCCTCGCGGAACTGTCGGCGGACTACGCGATCCTGCTGACGTCGAAATATCTGGATGATTGCAGTCTGGAAGAAATGGCCGCTCAGTCTGGAAGTTCTGCTGAAGCGACAAAATCCAAACTGGCCCGCGCGCGGCGGGAGTTTCGTGCGGCGTTTGAAATCCTTGCAGGCTCTGATCAGGGAGCCCGGCTGTCATGACAAAAAAGAATCTCGACAATACACCAGAATCCAACGAACAGCGACTTGGCGCCTTAATGCGGTCGATCGATGTGGACGCGCCCGCTCCGGATGATGCAATTCTGGAGTCACTCCGACAACGCGCGGCAGCTGCGTTCGATGAATCCGCGGTCACGATTCAATCCGTGAATCAGACAAACACGCGACCTGCAGTCACCGACAAGAATCGGCGATCAGGCAAAGACAAGAGGACAAAACCGATGATCATGTTACTGGCTTCTCGCGGTCTCGCCGGACTTGTTGCGGTGGCTTCGGGAGTTGTGCTGTGGCTGACGATGACGACAGATTCTCCCGCATTAAGCACCATGCCGTTTTCAACCGTGCTGAGCGAACTCCGCAGCGCGAGTTCTCTGCAGCTCCGCATCAGCAAAGAGGGTCAGTCAGCGGATGTCTGGGTGCGGGCTCCTGGTCTGGTGCGCCGGGAAGAATCACCGCAGCGCTATCAGATCGCGGCGGGCTCGCGGCTATGGAAGATCGATGAAG
>JAYSPO010001412.1:0-6598 GCA_043722015.1 Candidatus Kuenenia sp.
ACACAGTCGTCGGGACGCAACTCGTTGCTCCAGCCACCTTCGGGAGTCGCCCCACGCAAACCGGCACAGCGAATTTCCCGGATCTTCATGACGTGTCGTCCGAAACAGATTCATTGACAAAAACTGGAAGTTGAAACGTTCGTTCAGAGCGACGATTTATACTGAAATGATCGCCAAATGTTTAGCCTCCACGATATCCTGTCGATGTACCGAAGGAATCGCGAAAAAACGAACAGTGACTTGAACACGGATCGGCACTCATTGACACGGATGTCGATTTCTGTGACGAGAGTTTGCCCCTTGGACCACGAAGCGCTGTTTTCGATGCGTACGTTGACAGGAATGCGAGTCGCGGAGCGACGTCGCCTACGTAGCTCAGTCGCTCCGCCGACTGTGATTCTTTGGGGCCAACAGTCGTTTGTCCTGCGCCAGGCTCGAGATTCCAGTGCAATCATCGTGGAAAGGATTTGTGCTGTGGCAAACGCAGACTCCGGCGATTCATTTTTTCCGTCACTCAAGCAGACGCTGCGAAGCCGCGTGAATTCCGATCGAGTCCACATCGTCAGCAGTTTCTCATCGCAAGCTGGAAGGCTTCGGCACGTCGTAGGTACTCATCCCAGGAATATCAACCCCGAGGGAGCGAAAGTTTTCTGCTTCCTTTCTGCATGACTTGTGTCTCGGTAGCATACGCTCCCCACACGAAAATGCGGTTGATCTGGTACAGCAAACCGCTGGTTTGTAAACAGCAATACGATAAGGATATGTTCCATGGCCCGATATTTAGTCGTTGCACTTCTGATGTCTCATGTCGTGAATTCAGCTGGTGCGGATGAAGGACCGACGTTTGTTCGTGGCGTCGAAGGGATCGTGGAATTAAAACTTGCGAACGGAATGCAGGTCTTGTTGTTTCCTGACGTCTCGCGACCAACCGTCACGGTCAATCTGACGCTGTTCGTCGGGTCAAGGCATGAAGGATACGGTGAAGCGGGCATGGCACATCTGCTCGAACATATGGTTTTCAAAGGCACGCCGTCACGGCCTGCGATCCCTGCGGAACTCACGAAACGTGGCGCACAGTTTAACGGGACGACATGGCTGGATCGCACGAACTACTATGAGACACTGTCAGCCAGCGATGAAAATCTGGAATTTGCAATCTCGATGGAAGCCGATCGCATGATCAACAGTTTGATCAAAGCGGAAGATCTGGCGTCAGAAATGACGGTCGTCCGCAATGAATTTGAACGCGGAGAAAACAGTCCACAACGCGTCCTGATGCAGCGGGTTTTTTCGACGGCCTATGAATGGCACAACTACGGTAAGTCCACGATCGGAAATCGTGCGGACATTGAACGAGTTCCTGTCGAAAACCTGCGTCGCTTCTACAAGCGATTTTATCAGCCCGACAACGCGATGCTGATCGTGGCTGGAAAGTTTGATCCGAAAAAGGCGGTGGAACTCATTCAGCAGCACTTCGGTGCGATTCCGAAACCAGAACGAGAACTCGACAAGACATACACCGAAGAACCGGCGCAGGATGGCGACCGCATGGTCACCGTGCGACGTGTCGGCGAAGTCGCTGTCGCGGCTCTGGCATATCATATTCCCGCCGGAGGCCATCCGGACTATGCCACGATCGACGTGATGACCACCATCATGGCCAGCGAGCCGTCGGGACGACTCTACGACTCGCTCGTCAAACGTCGCCTTGCGGCCGGAGTCTTCGGCAGCAGCTTCGCCCTGCACGATCCGGGCATCATCATGTTTGGAGCCCAGGCCGCTCCGGGAACCGAAGGCACAACCATGTTGCAGAACCTGATTGAAACTGTGGAAAGTTCTGTGGATAAGCCCTTCACAGCCGAAGAAGTTGATCGAGCAAGGCAGGAAATGCTGCGGCAGCGGGAAATCCAGGTTACCGATTCTCAGGGTCTCGCCATTCAATTGAGCGACTGGGCGGCGCAGGGCGACTGGCGTCTGTTCTTTATCTATCGCGACCAACTGGAAAAAGTCACTGCCGCAGAGGTGAACCGCGTGGCAGCAACGTATCTGGTTCGCAGCAATCGCACAGCGGGATTGTTTGAACCAACAAAGGAAGCGGAACGTGCTTCCGTGCCATCGACGCCGGATCTGGCCGAGATGATCGGCGACTACGCAGGTCGCTCAGATGTTGCGCAGGGCGAAGAATTTGATGCGTCTCCGGAAGGCATTGAATCGCGTCTGGAACGAGCAAAGCTCTCTTCGGGAATCAAAGTCACGCTGCTGCCACGCAAAACACGAGGTTCTTCCGTCACGCTCACGCTCAATCTGCGTTACGCAAACCTCAATGACCTGAAGGGGCTGTCTGTCGCCGCAAGATTGCTGCCGGGGCTGCTCGATCGCGGCACCGAAAATCTGACTCGCCAGCAGATCAGCGACGAACTCAACAACTACCGAGCCGAAATGAACGTGTCGGGCGATGCAGGCAATCTGTCGGTCACCGTGCAGACAAATCGTGAAAATCTTGTGCCCGTGCTGCGGATCATTGAGGAAGTCCTCAGACGTCCAAAACTGCCAGCGGAAGAGCTGGAGCTGATTCGCGAAGAGATGCTGTCAAATGCGGCCGAACGTGTCAACGATCCGGTCGCCATCGCCATGAATACCGTAACTCGAAAAATGGCACCGTATGACGTCGATGATGCGCGCTACATCGCAGAACTCAAGGAAGACATGGAACGCACCAAGGCTGTCACGATCGAGCAGATTCAGGATGTGTATCAGAGATTGGTCGGATCCACAGTGGGCGAGTTGACGATCATCGGTGACTTTGACAAAGACCTTGTCGTCCCTGCGGTCGATGAATTTACGAAAGGCTGGGAGTCGCATGTGGCGTTTGAACGTATTCCGCGAATCTCGGTCAACAATCTGACCGGGGATTTCGTGCAGATCAATACGCCGGATAAGGCCAATGCCGCATATTTCGCTGCCATGACCTTGCCCCTGAAGGACAGTCATCCCGACTATCCGGCATTAGCCATCGGGAACTTTATTCTGGGTTCGGGTGGACTGTCTTCGCGTCTTGCCGATCGTGTTCGTCAGAAAGATGGTTTGTCATATACCGTGCAATCCAACCTGCAGGCATCCGCCGTTGATGAACGAACGTCGTTTTACATCTTCGCCATTTCCAATCCCGCCAATTCCGCAAAACTGCACGAAGCCATTCAGGAAGAACTCAAGCGACTGGTGGCCGATGGAATCACTCAGGAAGAACTCGACCAGGCCAAAGAAGGCTATCTGCAAGCACAGCAGGTTTCACGCACTGATGAAAACTCATTGATTCCAATGTTGGAAGCGTATGCATTCATAGGACGCGACATGAAGTATGTCGCTGACTTCGAATCGAAAATCCGCCACCTGACCGTGGAAGATGTCAACGCAGCGCTGAAGAAGCATCTGAAACCAGAACGCCTCTTTATCGTCTCTGCGGGCGACTTTGAGTCACTTCCTGCGAAGTAAGCACCTGTCCAGAATGATGTTGGCATAATTTGTTTAACGGCGAGCCGCAGGCGTACGCGATTCCCGCTTGCTTCCGCCTACGCCTGCGGCTCGCCGTTAAACGAAAGAACTTATGCACGAGTGCTTAGCGTCGTTTTATGTTGCACGAACTGGCATTTGCGGCTCATGTCCGCGAACACAGGTTTAACTATGGCGAGAGTTGACACAACGCGTGCTTGTGAACGCCTGTGGATATCGACCGTGCACTGGTTGCTCATCGCTTTCGGTGTTGGCGGACCGTGGTTGATCCACTTTATGTTTGCCTGGTGGGCTGCCATTCTCGCGATTATCGCGTTCCTTGTCGTCTACAAATTCCTCTTCGTTCCGCGCGGCAGCATTTGTATGGGAATCCCCTTCATGCTTCCATTCGCAACCTCATCCCTCTTGCTTTGCGTGCAAACCGTTGATCTCGTTAAGTGGTGCCTGATACGAATCGGCGGTTAGCATTCCATCCTTCGTCGTCAGCCGTGATGGTCTTGCCGCAAACGGCTGGCTCGATCGTGGCTTCTTTGGTGCCCAAAAAGACATTAGTGATTTGACCGTCTTTCCTGGACCTCGAATTCGTTGTGCATCTCACCCGCGCCGTGCCGATGGCGTGTAGACCGCAGCGAAACCGATGTCGGTCTGCAGGGCCTGTGATGCGTCGGATCGGCGAGCTTCGATGCGGATACCATACGGCTGGCGGACAGCGACTTTGCAACGCACGGAATCGTCACTGACGGCTTCACACTCCACTTCCGGCAACCCGGCCAGCGGCGGCGAAAACGGAACGTGCAGATGAGCCCGCTTCTGGCCGACTTCAAAGAAGACGCGAATCGTGCCGTCAATCATTTCTCCGCCGAGTTCATCTTTCAACCGTTCCATTTTTACATCGTTCAATGGCGATGTGCGAACTGTTGGTGACATCGCTGATTGCACGACCGAGTCGCCTGCGAAATCCCCGTCCTGTTCGTCATCCGCCTCTAGTTCTTTGATCCGGCGGTCCATTTCACGCAGATCTGTTTGCGCGGCTTGAGAAGGCTTCTCGATCGGGGATCGAGTGTCAGACGATCCATGCTCCGTATCAGTCAGTGGGCGAGCTGTTTCCTGAAGGCGTGACGCTGGCGGAGCAGGGTCGGTGATCGAACGGAATTCGGACACGGCAGATTTCAGGACGTCTTCGTAACTTACCGCTGCTGCCAGTGGAGTCGTTGCCGCAATTGTCCCAGGTCCCAATGCAGGATCAGCCACCGGTGTTGCTGGTCGAGTCGGCTGTTCGCGAGGCACTGGCGGCGGTCCTGGTGTGGATACTCGCTCAGTTGCAGAAGCCAGATACGATGGTACAGGCGGCGGTGATGAAGTGACGAGCCGCGAAGCGGATGGCGTTTGAAATCCGACAGGTGGCGTGGTTCGCGCGCCAGGTTCCGTCAAAGGTCGGCGAGGCGCCGTTACGGAAGCCGCTGCCACTGCTGCTTGACCTGTCCCCGAAGCTCCGATCCCAGGAGTGCTGGCCACCGGAGTTGTGGCCACCGCAGTTGTGGATTGTGGCTGATAGTTGGGCGTTCTGGATTCGCGCGGCGCGAAGGCTGAACGAGCAATCATGGGAGGTCGCGACACACCTGGATTCGACGGAATCGCAGGCGGCATTGGTGGCGCGGGCGGTGAGTTGGTTCGAGGCACCGGGTATCCAAGACCAGTTGCTCGCTGCGCTTCACGAGATTGAGGCAACGTGCGATTGCGATCGTCTTGCTGTGTCCTGTCGCGAGTTTCTGAGTCGCGGAAACGTTCTTCCTGGTACGCTGCATCACGACTGGCATCTCGCGCCACAGATTCGCGCAACGGTGCCGGGTCCGATCGTAAATCAGAACCACGAGATCGGCTTTCTGAATATGTCGATCGTCGCGTGGAACCAACTTCGCTCATGGCACGTCCTGTCCCATAAAATGGATCGGTCCACGGATCGCGCGCAGTGCTGCCGGGAGTCGTCGGTGATCGTGCGACGTCCGGTGGGGTGAGCGAGTAATAGGAACGCGGCACCAGGCTTTGCAGGTCAAGTTGCCGTTCTTCAACATCAATGACGGAAAGATAACTATCGGTAAGCGGTTGCAGGTACGACTTTCGATCGCGTGGAACTGCAAAAACCTCAGCCGGCAGGGGACTCAAAATCGCAAATAGTCCAAACACAAACACACCCAGTGTGAGCCAACCTCTGAGTGGCGACGACGACGGCATCAGGTGATAGGCGATAAAACAAGGTGGAATGAGCGTCAACATGCCGGAGAAAAACAGAGCAGGTGATTCTTCCGCCGATTTTCTCTCAGGCGCAAACAGCAGCCAGCCGAAAATAGCGAGAAATGCCGAGTATGCAGACAGCAGCAGCGCGGCTGGTTCCCATGCCTGAATCCGGATGATATCCTTTTCCTGCCCGTACCAGAGCAACCCGGCGATGATCACCAGAGACACCCACGCCATAATAGCCAGCGCACGGCGACTCTGTATTCTACGCCCGTGTGAAGTTGTCATAAGGAACGGCCTCCTGCCCTTTGCTGTTTATGCCCGCTGTGATGCTTTGCCAGAATCAGCAAACCACCCGAACTGACGAAATCTAACGCAAACCCCCTGAATTCGGCAAGCCTTGGATCGAAGTTGTGTCACGTACACGTAGGCGACGTCGCTCCGCCAACTCGCACTCCGGACAATACACTCTCGAAAACACCGCCCGTTGCTGATAGAACAAGTTAACCATTTCCATAACTCCGTGATTTCTTTGGGCCCTATCTCAACGACGCACGCCTGACATCCCAACGTAGCCGTCTAACCCGAACTTGAACGGCCATTCAAATAAGGATCCGCATCGGAATCCAGTGTTTTTCAATGAAACGTCGTCATGGATCCTTGAAAAGAAAATGCGATCTCTGGCTACGCATGGGTTGAAAGGAGTTCGAGGGCGCGGCGTTGCAGAGTTGTGGATTCGGTCAGTTGGTTAAATACCGATGCGCTGGATTCAAAGCGGATACTGTTACGCGTCAGCGTCCCCATGTCCTGCAGCAGATCCTGGAAACTCTGCACCGGAAGGTCTTCCGGGGTA
>JAYSPO010001413.1:0-3380 GCA_043722015.1 Candidatus Kuenenia sp.
AGAAGGCTTCGATCAGTTTCAAAACGATGCTCCGGAAATGGATTCCGGACTCGGGTCGAGTCACTCAAAACTAAAACATGGTCCGCACCGGAAATGACCGGTTCGGAGATTATGGATGATCGCTGGTCAGGACTGGGAAGTTCTGTCGAGTATTCCTGAAGGAGGATCCAAAAGTGCACAAGGCCATCGGACTTATCACCTGTGCTTCGGTGATGGCTGTGTCGCTGTATTTGTTCAGCGGCGGCGATTCCTCACGAACGCTGTCAGCCCAGACCGACTCCGAGACCGGAGAAGGTTACGGAGCTGTCGCCCGAAGATTTCTTCAGGATGCTCGGGATGAGGCGCAGAAAGGCAACATTGCCGAAGCACGCCGCCTGGCAGGAACGGCAGCATCGCTGTGTTCCGACTGGAGCAAATCTGAGCAGTCGCCAGATCAGTTCCTGAAGTCGCTCAACACGAGCAGCAAGGAGTCTGCAGCAGACGCCTCGCTGTTTGATGCATCGGAGTCGGAGCCGGATGCGGACTTCGCATCCGATTCTGCTCAGCCTCAGGAGCCGGCTGAAGTGAATCCCTTCGAGGAAGCAGTCGCCAGTGGCGATGTCGCCGAGAATGCAGGTGGCGATGCCACTCAGAATCCAGAACAGCCCGCTGCTGTCACCAGCCGTGATCTGCTGAAGAAGAAGCAGGCTCAGAGGCTGATCAAGGAAGCACGTCATGCGTTGGCCAGTGGTGACACGGCACTTGCCCGCTCCCGAGCGTTGCAGGCTCGTCAACTGCAGGCTCCATGGGGACTGTGGGACGACCGCCCGGAACACGTACTCGCCGACCTTGACAAAAAATCGAAGACTTCAACCTTTCTGCCGGGCGGACGTGCAACAGCCGCTGCTCCTGAGATTCGTTCAAAAGATACCGAACATAGCTACCAACAGGCGACTGCTCTCCTGAGCCAGGCTCGCGCTGCGATGGATGCCGGAAAGTTGTCTGAAGCACAGCAGCTTGCGGACGAAGCAGCGGCGTTTGATGTCGCTTACGGAATTTTTGAAGACAGTCCGACAATGGTGAGTCGTGACATCAAGCGACTTGCCGGATCAGGCCCTGAAGCGTTTAAGGCATTCGCCTCGACATCCAATGATGCGTCACCCGACGCTGATAAGGCTCGCCAGTTGCTGCGTGAAGCTCGTGAAGCCCTGACGCAGGGACGACTTGCTGAAGCACGAGCCAAAGCACAAAAGGCTTCAAATCTGAATGTGACATACAACGTTCTGGATGACACTCCGGAATCTGTTCTGAATGAAGTGGAATCCGTGCAGCATGGTCAGGGCGGAGTTCAGTCACTGCGAAACACCGCCCATGGAATCACCGCAAATGGTTCCGCAGCAGGATCTGATCCTCGACAGCTCATGGCCGATGCCCGCAAAGCACTCGATGATGGAAACACGGACGCCGCCCAGGAATTTGCAGTACAAGCCCAGCAGCGGGATGTGACTTACGGCCTGTTGGAAGATCGTCCGGAACTTGTGCTGGAAGAAGCACAGTTGATGGCTCGCCGTGATGCGAAACGTAATGGTGATCAGAGAATTGCCGGGAATAATCCGGTGGACGTGACACCTGCCGGGACTCCGGGCTTGAACAATCCATTCGGATCCGGAACGCCGAATTCAGAATTCGTGACGGCCGATTTTCCGGTCATCGCACCGGATCGCATGTCGGCTGACGAAGCCTATCGACATGGTCTTGAACTGTATCGAAGTGGAGACCGAGCGGGAGCGAAACTGGCGTTTACTCAGGCATGGAAGAATGCCGGAGAACTGAGCAGCGTGCAGCGTCGTCAGCTCCAGGAAGTCCTGCAGGATCTGGCCATCGTGCGTGCCAACAATGTCCAGCTGGCTTCGGCTCAGCAGGAGACTTCCGGATTTTCTGACGCCAGCGAAACAGCGGCAGACCCTACCACGGAGAAAGATCCACTGACGGTTGCCACACAGGCATCTGACGTACAGTTTGATCGACTGCGAACAGAAGTCATGAACAGCGTCTTCCGTGCTGAAAAACTGAAGAACGAAAGTCCAGATGAAGCGTTGCAGATTCTGGACCACACACTGGAGAACGTGGAAGCGGCAGAGCTGAACACGGAATCGAAGGAAACTCTGGCCGGCTATGTTCGCCGCAGTCAGGAGACGATTCAGGAATACCGACAGCAGATCGCGCCGAATCTGGCTCGGGAAGAAAAGAACCGCAACGTTCTGGAAGACATCAAACGGGAAACCGAAACCAAAATCCGCATCGAACAGGAATTCGCAGAACTGGTCGATCAGTACAATGAGTTGCTGAAGGAAAAACGTTTTGCAGAAGCGGAACTTGTGGCGAAGCAAGCGAAGGATCTGAATGCCGACGCTGGTGCTGCAGAATTGATGGTCCAAAAGGCCAAAATGTATCGCCAGAACTACTTCAATCAGGACGTCCGTGACCGAAAGGCTGACAGCTTCACACGACAGCTCAACGATGTTGATCTGGCGTCCATTCTGCCTGCCGGTGAATACAATCATCCGGATGCGAAGACATGGACAGAACTGTCTGGAAAACGCAAAAAGTACAATCGACCCGACAATCGTGACCGCACCGAAAGCGAACTCCAGATTGAAACCAGCCTGGGTCAGAAAGTCTCCCTGCACTTCCATGATGTTCCCCTGACAGAAGTCATTCGACACATCGCGACTGTGCATGGCATCAACATTGCGATGAAGACTCGGGCGATCGAAACGGAAGGATTGACGGCAGATCAACTGGTGAGCATCGACGTGGATGGCATCACGCTGAAGAGTGCGTTGAATCTGCTGCTCGATCAGGCGGGTGGTCTGGTGTATTCCATCGAGAACGAAACGCTGATGATCAGCAATCGTCTGGAGCAGGAAACGACAATGGCCCTCGCAACGTATCCGGTTGCCGACCTCGTCATACCACTCAGCATGTCAGTTTCGACGACTGGCGGGAATCTTGTAATGGGCTGTGATCGTGCAGCAGCGGGTACTGGATTGTATCAACTGGATGATCAGCTGACCGTCGGACTGGGTGGATCGAAGGGGCGTCAGAACAATGATCCACGCTCACAGGCAAACAACGGCGTGGACTTTTCAGGTTTGATTGATCTGATCACCACATCGGTTGAACCTGGCACCTGGGAAATGGATGGTGGCAACGCGACAATCGCGACTGAAGAGAATACGTTGAGTCTGGTGATTCGTCAGACCTCGGCTGTCCATGAACAGATTGCCGACCTGCTTTCACAGCTTCGTAAACTGCAGGACCTGCAGGTGACAGTGGAAGTTCGATTCATCAGCGTTTCGGACAACTTCTTCGAACGAATCGGTGTGGACTTTGACTTC
>JAYSPO010001414.1:0-1073 GCA_043722015.1 Candidatus Kuenenia sp.
ATTTGATGCTTGATGGACATACAGCTGTCGGCCTGTGAGAACGGAATCCACATGCTGCTGTCGCCAAAGACGCCAATGATGGCTCGGCGACCAAGTCGTTTCGCCAGCACTGCCGACAGCATGTTACCGCAGTCCGATACTCGGATTCGTGACTTACCACTGATCGCACAACCCACAGCACTTCCGCTGTTGTCAGTGAGAACCATTGTGATTCCGGGAAGATCAGCGACGTTCTCAACGGCACGATCCAGCATCTTCCCCATTACACTCTTTGCTGCTGTTGAAGAAACTTCCCGTTCGGCGGCAAAGAATCGAAATGGCAATTGAACTGTTTCGGCAGTCGAAAGCAGACGCTCGGAGACCTGATCCCATGCGGCATCCGAAATCTCAGCCTGCTCAAAGTTGCGAAGGTTGCGAGTCAGAGCCATTTCTCCCATCACTGGAATACACAACTCCCAGACGTCTTTTGAACTTCCGAGTTGCGAAACAACGTTCTCCCATGTCAGTCCTGCTTCGTTCACCAATTCCAGTGAAACGTCAGCAACCGACTTCAATGCAAAGAACTTCTTTCGTGCCGTCAGAATCGGTGGCAGATCATCGACATACTTGTCGTTCACAATGTACTCAAACATCGCTTTGCTGATTGGCCAGCGTTCACGCCGTTCACCCGTGGTTTTCTCCAGATACTTTCCGATGGCTCGGGAGCCACCGACCATCAGGAGAACATCACGAAACGTTGGACGATCGTTGCCGTCGTACTTCAACAGGTTCGCATCCCGCTGAGTTGCCAGAGCCAATGCCAACGCTTTTCGAAGTGCGTGTGGTAACGCCCCACGATGTCCACGGGCTTTCCGACCCGATTTGACATCTTCCGCCATCTCTTTCTCGCCCGCAACCATGAACAAATGACGAAACGCACCAAAAACCTGCCGAATTTCGTCTGCACGTCGCATGATCGAAGTGGCGTATTTTGGAACGAACGCTTTGGTCTGCGGATGCGCAGCGGCCAGCGCCAACATGATCTGAGGAGTACTTCGCAGCTTCAGGCCGTTCTTTGTATCACGTGCCCATGC
>JAYSPO010001415.1:0-1462 GCA_043722015.1 Candidatus Kuenenia sp.
GCGTGAACGTGGTACGGAGCGAGAACTGGGGGTTCTCAAAACGAATACCCTTGAGCGGCACGATAGATTCAGCAATTTCCGGGGTCCAGTATTTGCGGCAGCTCTTAATCATGCCGTAGGGAAATCCGTGAAGCGAAATATCAAAGATGTGTCCGCCCACACGCTTGAACCAGGTCGCCATGCCGCCCAACTGATAGTGATGCTCAAGCAGCAGCACGCTCAATCCCTGCCGCGCCAGGATATTGGCGGACGTGAGACCCGCAAGTCCGCTGCCGATGACAACGACGTCGTAGGACTTTTTGGTGTCTTTTAGAAAATCACGGGGCATTCGAATTGCTTGAATTCAGTTGTGTCGCCGGGGAAACTGGACCAATGGCGTGGACTTAAGCATTTTGTGGTGTAATTTCTGCGGTTTGTTTCTTTTTCTTTCGGCATCTGTGGCTGGGTCTTGGCTCTTTCAGTTTTGGGTACTTGGCGTGTCGCCGTTTGATGGCGCGAGGCTCGTTGCGGCCGGGGCGGTTTCGCACAAAGTGTGATCCGGTCGAATGGATTAGCCATGCGACGTCAACGATCGTATCCCGTTCGTCGTGGAACGCCAGCCAGGCGTCGCGAGCAGAACTGAAACTGATCTCCCGAGGATGCACTTCCAGGACCGCCGCAGTGTCGCACATCAGAACTCGTACAAGATTGTAACCAAGAACGGCCACCGCGATTTCGCGGTCCAGATTCCCGGGAGTCAGGCAGCGAAGTTCGCACATCCCCATGCTGGATTTATACGACCGGATATCGACCTCCACATCCCACCTCAAACCATACAGTTCCGCGATGTCCTCGGCTGTGAAACGCTGTCGGTCGGTCAGTGTTGTCACGATCGTAATTGGGTCTTCACAACCAGCCACTCGATAGCGAATCATGCGATACAGAATTCGCGTCGGCAGTGAGTTCCACTCTTTGCGCGTGAAGCGGGATGGGTCGAACTTCGGTTTCCGCAGTTCAACGATCATATCCTCGATCGTCTCGCAGGCACCCTCGAAGGGGGAATTCCTTGTTCCATTGATACAGCAGACCATTTGGACTCCGCGCCGAATCAGGAGCGCCGCATCGTGAAATGATTCGAAATTGCTGTCGGCCACGACGATGTCGCCTTTTTCAAAATCCTTGTGTTTTTCGCGGAACAGTGACACTTCGCCGGTCTTCTTTCCTTCCACCCGGGCAGTGTTGTGATGCACCACGCAACCACCGGCGAGCGACGTTGTTGTCACAACACGCACCTGAGGAAAACCAAGGCCCTCTAACTGACTGGAAGGCTGAGGATACGCTTTCTGGTTCGCCAATGTGTCGGGCGCCCGGAGCACAAATCCATCGACGAGATACACGTTCAGTCCATTCCATTTCCATTCGTCCGGCGTCATTTTGTGAGCCATCTTTCTGACACGATCACTCAGATGAACAATCAGCTCGA
>JAYSPO010001416.1:0-2481 GCA_043722015.1 Candidatus Kuenenia sp.
GCCCTGCGGAGCTTTTCTGCCACGCCGAGAAGATCAAGAGCGTCGGGACCAGAAATCGCATCAGCCATTGAACGATTCGATGAACCCTCACGGCAAAACAGCGTGAATCCAGCCGAAGAATTGTTGCTAACACCGTTGCCATGGCACGAATTCCACCGTTGGCGCAGTTCAAAAATGACCAACTTGTCCTCAAGTTTTCAGCTGCCGAACGACAAAGAATTAGAAATCCCTCTCGCAGTGATGATTGCTACCCTTAAAACGCAATACCGTTCAGATTTTAGCAGACGGTGAGTGGTGCCTACTTTTGATTCGCCTCTGACCCGTTTCGCAGTCCTATCCAGCGGGGGCGGGGGCGGGGGCGGGAGCGGGAGCGGGAGCGGGAGCGGGAGCGGGAGCGGGAGCGGGAGCGGGAGCGGGATTTACTTTACACAATCCCTTCGGGTGTCATGCTACCCGCAGAAACTCAGATGTCAAAGGATTGAAGCGAGAATAACGAGAATAACGATTCTATTTCTGAAAATTGTTTTCAACACATTTCGCACAATGTTGACAAATAGGGTTTTCGCGCACGCGAAACGTTGAGCCTCGTTTCTTTGACAATACCCGCGTCTCGCTCCGCCGTGCGGAACCTTTAATCCGGATCAGGTTTTGGTTCGGTGCAGGATCAGAGGCCCCGTCAATGGGTTTTCATTGACGAATGGTGTGCGCGAATTCGCTCGGAATCAGATTTTGCTGTTTGTCACGTTTGTGGTGCTGCCTGCGACTATTCGAGTAAGTTCGCGTCGATTCGCGGTCACACTCTATCCGGCTCCAGTTCGGTCAGCGATTTCCAAAACCCTCCGGACAGCATTCGCCTTTGGAGCCTGACTCCGTAGAGCGCTGATCCATTTTCATGCACCTCAGGAATTCCAATTTCGAGCGTCGTCCGTAAGTGCTCGGATTTTGTCAGCAATAGCAACAAATCAGGGGATTTACTTCCCCCGCTCGCCTGACAAGTCATCGCTTCCGGAGAACGCCGAAAAACACGGGTTTTCGGTGTGCGAGACTTAGCGCGACGGCCAAAACCTGCCACGGTGCCCGTTTCCTTTTTCGGGAAACCGCGCCCACGGACTGATGGGTAGTGTCGTATGTGGCTCCATGTCGCATCAAGATGCTGCGATTGACCGAAACCTGCGATTCTCGAAACGCAGGGAAATCTGGCTGACTGAGTTGTTCCGCGAGTTGGGATGGCTCAGTCTTTTTCATTTTCTGAAACAACCGTCTGCAGCTCACGACTGCGACGGCCTGAATACTGATGCCGAACGATGAAGCATCTGACTTCTCTTTATGATCTGAATCCGTCGGACCTGTCGGCCATCCTGGCACGCGCGACGGACCTGAAGGCCCTGTTCAAAAAGGGCGAACGGCCTCCGCTGCTTCAGGGTCGAGTCCTCGCGCAACTGTTTGAGAAACCTTCGCTGCGAACTCGCAACAGTTTTGAAGCCGCCATGATTCATCTGGGCGGGTCAGGCATCTTTCTGACCACCGCCGAAGCGGGATTGAATGGTCGCGAATCGTTGCAGGACATTGCCAAGGTCCTGAGTTCTTTCAGCGACGTGATCACGATGCGGACCTATTCGCATCAGCTCATCGTGGACTTTGCCAAACACTCCAGTTGCCCGGTGATCAATGGTTTGTCGGATGAACGTCATCCCTGCCAGGCTCTCACAGATTTGCTGACGATTCAGGAAACTCTGGGAACCCTGAAAGATGTGCATCTCGCGTTTGTCGGCGACGGTAACAACGTAGCGATGTCGCTGGCGATTGCGTCCGCAATGGCCGGGATGAAAATGACGCTCGCTGCGCCAAAAGGTTTTGAGTTATCGATCGCCTTTTTGAAGGAACTTGGCAAACGATATCCGAACCATCGCGTCCGTCAGGTGCATTCCGCCGCCGACGCGGTGAAGTCCGCCGACGTCGTCTACACTGACGTTTGGGCCAGCATGGGCCAGGAAGAAGATGCCGTCAGACGCATGAAGGCGTTCGCCGAGTTTCAGGTCAACGAAGACCTGATGAAGACTGCTCCAAAGGACGCGAGATTCATGCACGACCTGCCGGCAAAGCGCGGTCTGGAAGTGACGGACGGTGTGATGGATGGCTCGCAAAGTATCGTGTTTCAGCAGGCAGAAAATCGCATGCATCTGGCACGCGGACTGTTTGCATGGATTCTGGGAAAGTAACCGTCAGCCATGAACGAAACAGATCCACCGTCAAACACACCGCCCGCGTCGGTTCCTGCGTCCGGCGTTTCCGAGGCGGTGACTGTTTCGAATACTCCCGCAGACGCCGTCGTCGTCCATCGAGCACCGTTGCTTGGTCTGCGAACCGATGTTCCCCGCTGGCAGAGTTTGCTCGCCGCGCTCGTCTGCCTTGGAATCTGCTTCTGCGCGTGGTGGTATGTCACACACGGCGAACACGAAGAACGCATTCTGGGATATTCGC
>JAYSPO010001417.1:0-2653 GCA_043722015.1 Candidatus Kuenenia sp.
GCGTTTGGCTCAGGCCGCCATTCAACAAGTCGATGCTGCCGTTCGCGAACGCGATTTTTCCGGTGCTGTTCCGCAGGCACGACACAAGTTCTGGGCGACCATGGTCGCAGTGCCGGCGGTGTTGGCATTGCTCGCTTGCGCGATTGTGCCTGCTGCAGGATTCAATGCGTTGGCACGCTGGCTGATGCCATGGCGCGATGTAGACCGCTACACGTTTGCTCAGGTTGAAAATCTGCCGAATCAAATGGTCGTGCCACATGGCGAACAGTTTGGATTGGATGCTGCGCTGTCGGAGGCCACACGGTGGTCTCCGGATTCGGCATCTGCAAAGTTCGACGGTCAGTCGGTGGTGAATGCCGCGAATCAAAACCAGGCGTATCAGTTTCAATTACCGGCTCAGACAACCAACGGCACGCTGAACGTTCGCGTCGGTGACCTGACGAAGGAAGTCGCCGTGGAAGTCGCGAACCGACCGGAACTGAATTCGCTTTCGGCATTGATCACTCTCCCTGACTATCTTAAATACAGTCGTCCCGTGAAGGCCGATGTTCGCGGTGGTGTAATTTCCGTATTGAAGGGTGCCACGGCAGAATTCGAAGCGGAAGTGGGGCGTAATCTTGTCGAAGCAACCGTGAAGCATGTCTCGGCTGAAGTGGAAGGCAATCGCATTCGTCCGGCACCTGTCACCGTGTCAGAATCCGATGTACTGGATTTTCGTTGGCGCGATGAATTGGGTCTGACGGCGCGGGATGCGTTCAGTCTGAAAATCAACGCTGTCGATGATGCCGCTCCAGAGATCAGTTTCCAGCAACAGGATCCACAGCAGGTTGTCCTTTCAACCGACACGATTACGTTTGATCTGAAGTCACGTGATGACTTCGGTGTGAAGAACGTGGGCCTTGAATGGAAGGGGTTACAGCATCCCGTGCAGAACCCAAATCCGGATTCCGGCGAAAAACTGGTGAAAGGCGGTTCTCCTGAAGAGGCTCGCCTGTCCGCCACAGCGACGTTTTGCGCCGACACGGACAACATTCGCGCTCAAACGCTTGAACTGCGATCTTATGTCGAAGATTACAAACCGGAACGTGGGCGCATTTATTCTCCGGCGTATGTCCTGCACGTGATGACGCCGGATCAGCACGCGGTGTGGATGATGAGCCAACTGCGGCGTTGGGCCAGTTTGGCGGACGACGTCTACGAAGAAGAAATGCGGCTGCATGATGCGAATCGTCAGATTCGCCAGATGGATGCGGACCAGTTGAACGCCCCGGAAACGCGGCGACAAATTGAACAACAGGCAGATGCCGAAAAATCCAACGGCCAGCGACTGACGGCCGTGACCGATCAGGGCGATCAATTGCTCAAGCAGGCCTTGCGAAACAAGGAGATGATGGTTGGTCATCTGGAAACATGGGCCGGTGGATTGCAGCGACTTCGTGACGTTGCTGACAATCGGATGCCGTCGGTGGCTGACCTCCTGAGTCAGGGAGCGAAAGCCCCGGGCAAGAAAGCGGCTGCGAATGCTCAGGCGAAATCAAAAACCGGCCCGCAGGCAGGCAACAACAAAGGGACTCAAACCGGCGAGCCAGGCGAAGCAAAAAAGAATGATCAGCCGCCACAGCCCGCTGTGCCGAAGTTGACCGATACCGAATCCGGCTTCAACAAGCAAAATGCGGTCGCTGGCGAAAAGAAAGCAGCGAAGGCCAGAGCAGGTAAGTTCGGTCTGCCGACAACCGTGCTGCAAGGCGGGCCGCCTGCAGATGACAAGAAAACACCTGAGACGCCAGCGGAAGAAAAAGTTGAAGAGGCTGTGCAGGAACAAACCGAACTGCTGGCTGAATTCGAAAAAGTTCGCGAAGACCTGCAGAAGATCATGGACGACCTTGAAAACAGTACCTTCGTCAAGCGTTTCAAGGCCGCCTCGCGAGAACAACTCGAAGTCGCGACAGCCCTCAATCGCACTCTGTTTGATGGCTTCGGCGTGACTGGAGAGTCGCTGGATCAGAGTCAGCAACATCAGACAGGCCGCATTGCTGATCGTGAATTGGCTCAAAGCCAGAAAGTGCGGGATATCCAGGACGACCTGGAGGCGTACTACGATCGTCGTAAGGAAGAAAAATTTATGCGAATCCTGCAGGAGATGCAGGAGTTTGAGGTCGTCAAGAAACTCGACAGGCTGAGCGAAAAAGTTCGCATGAACCGCAGTGGCGATTCAATAGCGCGGGCGGAGTACTGGGGCGACACGCTGGACCGGTGGGGGGAGGAATTAGTCTCCGCTTCGAAGTGCGGTACGTGAAAAGGTTCAAAAGGCGACAGTTTGCCGCCATCCGTTGTACTCGAAGTAATGCGAATTTTAGAAGGCGAAATGGATCTCCGTGAGGAAACAAGGTCACTGGAGCAGGTGCGTGAAAGTCTCGAAACCGTGGCCTATACGGACAAGGCGGAACTCCAGGCGGAAACACAGCGAAAACTGTACAACCGCACGGTGAATGTGGTGATGGACATCAGCGCGTTGCCGCTGGGGGAGCAGAAGTTCGGCAAAGAAATTCAGATGATTACGGCCGCTGCCGGAGCGATGAACGATGCAACTGAAATTCTGGGTCGTCCGGATACCGGTCGCGAAGCGATTGCAGCGGAAACCGAAGCGATAGAG
>JAYSPO010001418.1:0-13635 GCA_043722015.1 Candidatus Kuenenia sp.
GGTACATGTTTTCGGTTGCTCCTGCGGAGCGAATGATCAGCGTCGGGATTGAGACCTCCGGCAAATATCGTCAAAAGTGGCTCGCGTTGCTTTGGGATAACATCACGTGCGAGGAACAGGAATCCCTCGAGCGTGATTCAGGAGCGGTGTGCTGGTGGCATGACGATTATCCGCAAATGTACCTCCTGCGCGATGAGGTGGATGTGAGAAATCAGCTGGATTGGCCAGACCAACACGATTGGATGTGCAGGACATTTATTCGCCTTCATAGTCTGTTGGGCGACCGTATCCCTGAATTAAATTTGGCCGACTTTAATCCGGAAACTCTTGCGGAGATTGACAAGTGGGAACGAGGCGATGATGACGAGTCATTCGAGTTTCGACCTCAATCGAATGCCAGTGTGGAACATGACGAGGACGAGGCGGACGAATGACTAACCCATCAACGCTGGACATCAAAACCGGCGACTATTGTCTGCTGCATCACTACGAAATCGGCGGGCTGCTGGGTCTTTGGCAGGCGACCTGCGACGGGGGCAAGAACCTGGTGCCAAAGGTCTGGGACGGGAAGTTTCCGTATCAGGTCCGTGTGAAACTGGTGATTCCCAAAGTGACGGACGTGCCGAAGAAAGTGCTGACGAAGTTGGGAGTCGATGCTGCCGCCGGACAGTTTGACAATTGCGTGGATGAAGATATGGCGGAAGATTTGATTCAATCACTCTTGTAAGGCAACAGATACCCGGAGCCACGATATGAAGTACACAGGAACCGTTACAGAATTGCATCCATTGATGTCGTTGACTGAGTGCAGTTTTGAGTTGATAAACGTGATTGTTTCGCCGGAAAAAATCGCGATTGAATGGCGAGAGGATGAAACGTACGGATTGGTGCTGAGACCAATCGACGCTGAGTCGATCATGTATACCGGTGCATTGACCGTCACTGAACGTCCGTTCGTTAAGGGATATTACACTGCATACCGGTGGACTACGGTTCATAAGGGGATCTTGTTGTTAGCGACATGGAAATTTGACGGAGCTGAAGGGGTCTGTATGTTTGATCTGGATAAATCTTAGCTGCCTTGTTTTAAGGCTCTTCTGAACTCGCGTTCCCGGAACTACTCTCGCGTCAATGATTCATCAAGGTTGAGGATCGTCAGGCACACGACAGTCATCGCGGCATGATCGGCGGGGTTAAGTGTTTCATCGCGTGATGCTTCACCGGCGGCGAGCAACTGTTTTGCCGCGTCTGCCTTCAAAGCGAAGATTGCTTTCTGTTTTTCGAACGCTCCTCGCAGGCTGCTGAGTTCGCTGTCCGTGATCTCGCGAGACAGGACACGTCGGGCGGCGTACTCCAGTTGATGATCGAGCTCTGCAGCTGACTTTATCGCGTGCTCCGCAAGGACTCGCGCGGCTTCGACCCAGGTCGGATCGTTCAGCGTTGTGAGCGCGTGCAGCGGCGTGCTGGTTGGATTCTGACGAACTCGACATGTCTGGCGGTTCGCAGTGTCGAACATGTTCGCCGGACTCACCGTCCTGCGCCAGAACGTGTAGAGGCTTCGACGATACAAGTCCGGACCGAATGATGCAGGGTAGGTGAAGTCACGTTCCTTGGTGATTGCCAGTGCCTCCCAGATATCACCGGGTTGATAAGGATAGACGGGAACTCCACCGACTTTGTCGTTCAGCAACCCACTCGCAGCCAGTGCCCAGTCGCGCAACAGCATGGACGGCATTCGAAATCGACTGGCGCGAGCAAACAATCGATTTTCGCGGTCGTGATCCAAAAGCTCGGGTGTCACCCTGCTGGACTGACGGTACGTCGCGCTGGTCACAATCAGGCGATGCATGTGTTTCATGCTCCATCCGCTCTCACGAAACTCCACGGCCAGCCAATCCAGCAGATCGCCGTGAAGCGGATACTCGCTCTGCACTCCGAAGTCTTCAGCGGTCTTGATGATCCCGACGCCAAAGTAGTGCTGCCAGATTCGATTCACCTGCACCCGCGCTGCGAGAGGATGCTCCGGAGCCATCAGCCACTGGGCAAATCCCAGTCGATTCTGCGGCGCGTCGGCTGGCTGTGGTGGCAGAAACGCGGGTGTGGCAAACGAGACTTTCTCTGTCGGGTTGAGGTATTCGCCACGAGACAGAATACTGGTTTCGCGTGGTTGAGCATCACTCATGATCATGACACGCGGGATTTGATCGGCCTTGTAGGCTGCCATTTGCTTTGCCAGTTCTTCACGTTGCTGAATCTCCGGAAACTTATCCTTGAGCGTCGGCTTCACTTTTTCGTCGAAGTGTTTTCGCAGTTCTGTGTCGATTGTTTTTCGGTCATCTTCCGCACGCTCGCCGTCTGGTTTTGCGAGCAGCGTTGTGAGGGTCTCCGGAAGGCCATGACCTGCAACAGGCCTGCCGTCTACAAAGATTCCGGCTCGCCAGCCGTCGAATGCTGCGTTATGCAGTTTTGCGATTTCGGCATCAGTCGCAGAAATTCGTGAATCAAAATCGGCGATACGGGCTTTGTTCTCTTCCGTCGGCAGTTCAAGAAACGGAGCCCCGACACGAATGCGCGACGAAAAAAACTGCGGCGTACCGGATTCCGGAACACGATTAAATGCATCCAGCATGCTGTAGTAGTCACGCTGCGTCATCGGGTCATATTTGTGATCATGGCATTGCGCACAATTCATGGTCAGGCCGAGCCACGTCGTGGAAGTCGTCTCCATGCGGTCAAACAGACCGACCCAGCGCTGCTCTTCTGCGATCGCTCCGCCTTCACCGTTAAGCAGATGATTCCGGTTAAACGCGCTGGCGATCTTCTGCTCGTCCGTCGCGTCCGGAAGCAGGTCTCCGGCAAGCTGCCAGATTGTAAATTTGTCGAACGGCAGATCTTCATTCAGTGCCTTCACCACCCAGTCACGCCAGATCCATTGCCATGTGTCGCCGTCCTGTTGAAATCCGTTACTGTCGGCGTAGCGTGCCGCATCCAGCCAACTCAGTGCCATCCGTTCTCCATAGTGAGGGCTGGACATCAGACGGTCCACCTGCAATTCCCAGGCTTGCGGGTTTGCGTCGTTGACGAATGCATCGACCTCGTCCGGAGTCGGCGGCGTTCCGACAAGATCAATCGACAAGCGGCGAATCAAGGTGGCTCGATCTGCTTCCGGCGACGGATGCAATCCTGCAGGTTCCAGCTTGTGCAGCACAAAACTGTCGATGGGATTGCGAACCCAGCCTGCCGTCGTCACTTCTGGTTGAGCGGGACGGACAGGTGCTTCGAAAGCCCAGTGAGTCTGATACTTTGCACCCTCGGCAATCCAGCGTTCCAACATCCTTTTCTGTTCGGCCGACAGGCGACGGTTCGATTTCACCGGTGGCATGAGCTCATCAGGATTATCCGAATTGATCCGTTGCACGATCGCACTGCCGGCAGCGTCATTTGGCACAATCGCGCCTGCTTCAATAGCGGCGTCACGATGATCGAGCCGCAAATCGGCCTGGCGTTTGTTGCTGTCCTGGCCGTGACAGTAGAAACAGTTTTCGGACAGAATCGGCCGAATATCGCGGTTAAAATCCAGCGATTGCTGCGCGGACACAATGCCCGGCAGCAGCCAGATGATGAGAAGTGAAAATCGCAGTGTCCGTTTGAACGCGATCATTTTCATCCAGCAAGGTCCGGTGGGATTGAGATGCAGGAGTAACGCTTTGAGAGGGCTAAACGGCCTGTAAGCCACGTTGATCATGTACAGCATCTTCATCCCGACGATTTGGCGTTGCCAAAGCACAAGTGCTCTGTCATGCATTCATTGAGGGGTTGTGTGCCACTGGCTTTGCCAGTGCTCCCCAATTGCGGGAGGCACTGGCAGAGCCAGTGGCACACGACAAAAAGGAACTGCGTAGACGCTAGTTTGGCCATCTCGCGGCACAGAATCAAGTGCTCATGCCGGATGAGAACCGGTGACCGTCGAATTCCGGCAGTTCCGATTGTAGCGAATGCATCCTCGCGTCCTATCAAAATCACATGCGGGTTGTACATGAACACCGCCTGTGCGTGAAAGTCAACCTAATGTTGCGGCATCCCCTCTCTGGATCGAGCAGTGTGTTGCTAAGGACAGCAACCGAGTTCAATGCGAATGGCATGTGAACACTCTTCGCTCGACACTGACATTGCACACTTTCTCAACATACAGCGCGGATCATTCGTCTGGAATTCCGGCTGGCGTTACACCTCCTGAGGGGACAGTTCATGGCTCGCAATATATCGGGCTCCTTGCTGGTCGTCGATGACGATCGCTACATTCAGTCTGCCATGGCAGACTATCTTCGCAGTCTTGGACATCGGACTGAAACCGCATCCAATTGCACCGACGCCATTGCACGCATGGAAGAGTTTCCGTTCGAAGTTGTGCTCTGTGACGTCAACCTTCCTGACAAGGACGGGTTTCATCTGCTGCAGTGGTCACGCGAAAACGCTCCTGAAACATCTGTGATTCTGCTGACGGGGTTCGGCACAATTGAAAGTGCCGTCGAAGCCATCCGCATGGGGGCATTCGACTACCTCACGAAACCAGTGATCGATGAAGAATTACGATTCTCCATCGAACGCGCCATCGGCCAGCGGCAGATTCTCGACGAAAACAAAAAGCTCAAAGCTCAGTTGACTCAGCGATACGGCCTTTCCAGCATTGTAGGCAAAGACTACAAGATGCTCCGCATGTTTGAGTTGATTGAAAGTGTCGCTGAAACCCGAACCACCGTGTTGATCCTGGGTGAAAGCGGCACTGGCAAAACCATCACCGCGCGCTCGATTCACCAACTCAGTAATCGCCGCGACAAGCCGTTCGTGGAAGTGGCGTGCGGATCGCTACCTGAATCGTTGCTGGAAAGCGAACTGTTCGGCCATGTCTCCGGGGCGTTTACCGGAGCAGCGCATGATAAGATCGGTAAATTCCTTCAGGCCGACGGCGGAACCCTGTTTCTGGACGAAGTCGCCACAGCCTCGCCCGCACTGCAGGTCAAATTGTTGCGAGTCCTTCAGGATCGTGAATTCGAACCGGTCGGCGGTAACGTGACACATAAGGTCGATGTCCGTCTTGTACTTGCGACGAACGAAAACCTGGAAGAATGCGTGAAGCGAGGATCGTTCCGCGAAGACCTCTACTACCGCATCAACGTGATCGCGATGACTCAACCGCCTTTGCGGGAACGCATCGGCGATATCCCGCTATTGGCCGCACACTATCTGCACATGTTCAACGAACAGACAGGTCGCAATATTGCGGAAATTGATGAAATGGCCATGCAGGTCATGCAGCACTATCACTGGCCAGGCAATGTCCGCGAACTGGTGAATGTCATTGAACGTGCCGTTGTCCTGTGCCGTGAAAATCGCATCACCGCAGCCGACATGCCTGAGAAATTGTTCGCCAACCATGAACACCGCGCCAATATTGAAGCGCATCTTGGAGGAGCGTCACTGAAGTCGGCTTTGACAGAACCAGAACGTCACCTCATCATTCAGGCGTTGGAATCCAGCGGCTGGAATCGCCAGAAAACCGCCAAAACCCTCGGCATCAACCGCACGACGCTGTACAAGAAGATGAAACGCTACGACATCGATTTTGAATCTGTGTACAAACACATCTGATTCAGACCGTTGAACGCGAAATTCTCACAGGCCCGGCTTCGAAATGTTGCCGGGCCTTTTTTCGTTTCACAGCAGCGATTGTGGAGGCCGCTTCACATTGCTCTTGCGTGCCGCAACAAGGAATTGATCGTAGCTGAATTCGCAAGAATTCAGTGAGGCTCTGAATTCTGGCGAATTCAGCTACGGAACAGGGAAGAAATCCTCTGCCGCAGGTCTCAACTGCACGCCTGATCTTTGCGATAGTATTCGATCGTTTGTCGCACACCGTCCGGCAACGAGGTTGTCTGCCAGTCGCTGAACAGCTCGGTAATGTATTTCGGATGCGGTGGAATATTGGCCGGGATCGCCGGCCCGGAAATTCCGATGGTCCCGACCGACTCCGGAGCCAACGCTTCGATTGTGCGGACGAACTCCTCGGTGGTGGCCTGTTCGCCGGGCAGGTCCGCAACAGTCGCACCGGGAGGACACTCAAGGGCAGCCCTGACAAATGCACGGGCCACGTCTTCCACGTAGTCATAACCAACGCAACCGGTGTAGCCGATGGAATACGATTCGCCTCGCGCCACCGCTCGGCAGGCCAGAGATGGGCCGGCGGTCAGGCCGATCTCCCGTTCCGGTCCATAGACGACATGCGGTCGAATGGCAACGGATGCAATTCCAAAGTGACGCCAGTACTGCTCAGCGATCAGATCCACAGCCTGCTTGAACGCCCCATAAAATGATGGTGGGCGATTCTGGTCGCCGCCTGCTGCTCCGGATTCCGGACCGTAAACTGCATACGAACTTGCATAAGACACAGAACGAATTCGTCCCGAACGGCGAGCTGCCTCAAAGACCGCAGTACTGCCCATCACATTCACCTGACAGCCGAGCCAGGGATCCTGCTGGCACGCTGGCGTCAGCAATGCCGCAAGATGAATCAGATGGGTGACCTGATGTTGTTCGATCACGTTCAGAAGCTCATCGCAACTCAGCAGTGATGCATCGGACCAGGCAACCTCCCTGGATCGATCACCCAGGACCCGCTCCCATCTCTCGGGCATCTTCAGGCTGTCAATTACGACAGTCCGCGCACCTTGATTCAAGAGCTCGCGTAACACCCATGTGCCAATGAACCCACTGCCGCCTGTTACCAAAACACAAGTATTCATCTCCAGGCTCACTTCACAAGTTGATTCGGGATCGACCACCTGACTCGTCCAAGCCAGACCGTGCCATCTGCTCCTTTGGGGTGAGGCTTATCGCTCACAAGGAACTCGGCATCCGTGACCCATGATTCGTAGGCTGAAATTGCCGCTGCGCCGAAGTTGCCGAGCATGACGCCGCGTTCCGGCAGCAGGACCTGCTCGGTTCTGCGAAGCACCTGCAGATTCTCGGGATCGACCTGAGCGATAAAAACCGGTGCGCGGTTTCTCATGATGTGGTCGTTGTTCGCGCCGCGTCGGGTGTACGTCAGGAACAGTCCGCCGCTGTGAGAGAGCCAATGCGCCTGAGTGTTGTAGCTCCCCAGATCCTGGTCATCATCAAACGTCCATTTCCGAACCGGCTCGAAGTGCAGTCCGTCTGTGCTCGTCGTCACAAAGGCGGCGGTATCGTGTCGCAGCGTCAGGTAGAACTTGTCTCGAAATCGCGTCAGGGATGGTTCGTAAAAGCCTCGTCCACCGGGCGTGGTCAGTTCGTCGCCGTGCGCGAGGTACTTGAGTTCCTGTCCGTCGAATGAACAGTGGAGAATTGTCGCGGTGTAGTCGCCGCCATTTGGCCCCTGAAAGTAGACCGGAATCAGTAATGTTCCATCAGCCTGCTCCAGCCACTGCACACAACCCGGCGCGACAAGGAAGAATTTGCCAGCGGTCTCCGGCATCGCCAGCATTTTCCATGCGGTCCATTTGTCGGACTTCGGGTCGTAGGTGGCATAAGCACACTCGTGCGACTGCGGTTTATCAACAAGTTGTTCGCCCGTCGGGCTGTACCGCAGTTTGACACCGATGGCGAGAAGTTTTCCGCTATGCGTGAGCCAACCAGGCGTGACGTCGCAGGCAGCGATCGTTTCGTTGTTCTCGCCCGGGCGCGAGGCCAACTCCGGGATTTCCGTCGGACCGGTCCATGTCTGGCCGAGGTCGTTGGTTCGCAGGTAGTACAGGCCGGAGTAATGGTCACTGACTCCAAGGTGTTTCTGAATCGTCATGACGACCGCTGGCTGGTCCGCAGTGCCGTGACCCGGCAATGCAGCCACCCGCGGATGAAACCAGCAGGACTCAGCGTTGAGTTCCCTAAGCACTGCACTGGCCTGCACTTTAAAAGGGAGCATTGCCGGACCGGCCAGCACCAGGAGCGCCTGAGCCGCGCGAATGCGTGCATCCGAAAACGGATCTTCCAGCATCACCTTCAAACGATCGACCGTACCTGTCGCTCGCGCGTCGCCCGCGAATGTCGCCGCATAGGTTCGGATGGCATTGTCTCCGCTGGTCAGGTTCTGCTCCAGTGCCTGCATTCCATCAGGATCGCCGAGAATCGCCAGTGCGTGTTCGAAGTTTGCCCGTGTCGCGGCATCCGGACAGCGAGCCAACTGCGCTTTGAGTCGCGGGATATCACTGCTGTCCCCGATCTGGCCCAACACCCATGCAGCAATGGTGTAGTTCTGGGGATCACCGTCATTCAACAAATTCCGCACGGTTTGCAGCGCCGCAGTATCTCCTCCTCGCACCAGCGCTCCAGCTGCCATGAGTTTCAATTTGAGGTTGCCGCTCTGGGCGTGTGCAAGTCGCATGGATTGCCCATCACCCGTTTCAAACACCTTGAAGAGACTCTCAGCAGCATGCACGTGTCCGTAGCTGTTGTCGCCCCCGAGGATAGTCAGCATCACGGGAACGGCTGAACGATCCCCGGCTCGCACAATTTCGCGCGCGATGCCACACAGGTGCTGGTCGTCGGTTTCCGTTTTCAGTTTCGGAGTCAGGTACTCGATGACCTCAAGGCCGTGGCCTCCCAGAGTCAGACCTTCCGCCGCATGCATGGACGGCCAGAATTCGTCGCCCCGCAAACCGGCGCGCAGGACACTCAGGCATTTCTCACGCGTTGCTGAATCCAGCGTGATTTGCGTGGAGTCCTGAGCGCCAATGGAGAAAATCGGTAGCAAAGCCACAATTATCGAAACGATGCGTACGACAGCATTCATGGCAATTCCTCTGATTCTGTGCCAATGGCACAATATTTGAAATCCCAGGGCAACGCCTTGGGAACCTGCGAAACGAAAGACCAGAGCCCCAAAGGGGCGAAATATACTCCGCACGGCCAAAAATAAGTCCGGCGAGCGGAGTGGCGTGAGCCCTCCGGTACCGTGTTTTTGTACCGGCAAGCTGACGCATGCCGCTCGCCAATTCTCTCAAGCATGACCGCGTGGAGCCGTTTCCTGGGGCGATGCCCCAGGCTTTCACATTGTGCCGCGTTGCGGCAAAGGCGAAGCTCCTGCTGAGCCTTGCTCACCATGCTGTCCAGCCTCCATCAACAAGCAGATTCTGGCCAGTTACATAACTTCCCGCGTCGCTGACCAACATCAGCAAAGGCCCCTTCAGTTCGTGTGGTTCGCCCATACGACCGGTCGGACTCTTCAGCTTCAGCCGCTCGACCATCTGCAACGGAGCTTTCTCCGATGGAAACGGACCAGGACTGAGGCAATTCACGCGGACGTTGTCCTTCGCCCAATAGACCGCCAGATGCCTCGTCATGTGAACGATGCCACCTTTGAGCGTATGATATTGCACCGGACTGGCGGCACAGATGCCATCATAAGCATCCGGGTATGAACCGACCACGCCATACATCGACCCGATCATGACGATCGATCCCGGCGCACTGCGGCTGACGACATGATCTCGCAGGCGGCGCGCCAGGAGAAAATAACCGGTCGCGTTCTGCAGATCCTTATTGAATGCCTCCGCCGTCACGTTGGTCAGATCAAGTGCGTGCCCCTGCTGACCGTTGTTGACAAGGATGTCCACCTGCCCGGCCGCATTGACTGCCGAATCGAAACCTTCATTCAGCGACGCCTCATTGAGCTGATCAAGAGCGACAGCGTGGTGCATGGCACCGCCGGGACATGGCAAGTCATCGGCAACGCTTTGGGCACGATTCCGATCCCGACTTCCAATCACAACCGTCGCTCCGGCCTCGGCAAGTGCCCGCGACAAGGACCGGCCAAGGTAACCAGACCCGCCGGTGATCAGCGCCACGCGACCTGTCAGATCGAAGAGTTTCTGAATCGTAGGTTCACTCATCATGCCATCTGCCGCTGAGCCTGAGCCACAATGTCCACCCCGACCAGCGCACCCCATGCTGCCAGCAGGCGATTCGTAACGGGCCCCACTCGCCCATCGCCAACAGGCAATCCATTAAACCGAGTTGCCGGCATAATGCAGTAAGGCGTGCTGGTGAAAAAGACCTCGTCCGCCGTGTAAAAGTCATAGACCTGTAAGCGTGCTTCATGAACATCGATTCCGAGGTCGTCCGCAAGTTCCATCACCGTCTGTCGACTGATCCCCGCGAGGCAATTCTCGGTCGTCGGTGTCAAAAGTTCACCGTCCACGACCGCAAACAGGTTGCCACCTTTGTTCTCTGAGACATAGCCGTCCACATCCAGAATGACGCATTGAGCATCGGGATCCACGAGTCGCGCCTCGGTATCCGCCAAAGTGTAGAACAAACGGCTGCGATTTTTGATCCGCGCATCGAGTGACTGAGCCGGCACAGCTCGACTCATGGATGTCACTGCATGGCAGCCTTCGGTGTAGTACCGCGCCCATCCGCGCAGGTCCATGTGATTGGTGAAGATCATGATCGTCGCCGCGTTGGTCTGCGATGTACTGGGCCCGGGCTTCATCAGCCCCCGTGAGATGTTGTGGACGATCCAGCAGTCATCGTCAGAGTCCATGAGCGATCGATTTGCTTCGAGAACCTCCAGCGTGATCCGCGTCAACTCGCTCGGGGACAAACCTGGATCGACACGGCTGACCTTGAGCGATCGGTACAGTCGAGTGATGTGCTCATCAAGGCGAAACGGCCGATGCCGAAACGTCCGAGTCGACTCCGTGAGACTGTCACCCAGCATGACGGCACTGTCAAAGATCGAGATTTTAGCCTCGGATTCCGGGACCATTTTGCCGGATAGATAGACCTGTCGCTGTGGAACTGTGTTGTCCATGAATTCTCTGACACTCCCGATATCTGACGCTCACAAATCGTAACCGTTCACGCCTCAGAATGAAACCTGCGCAAGCAACCACAGATAAACACAAATTCACACAGATAGAAATCAACAGTCAATCTGTGTTCATCCGTGTCCATCTGTGGTTTAAACTGTCATTCTCGAAATGTCGTGAACGGTTACCACAATTCAAGCACAACACCGACCGATTCGCCTGCAAGAACTCGGGGAAATGTTCTCAGAACAAGCACGATGCCAGACTGAGTTGCCTTGACGACCGCCGCGCTGCCGTCCAGCGGGTAGATTGTACCGAGGACATCACCTTGACGAACAGCATCACCGAGCTTGACATTCGTTTCAAAGTATCCCATGACGGGGGAAGGGTTGCAAACCTGCATGTGCCCTGCATTCGGCCGGTAATCCTCGACAACATGTGCGACTCGACTTCCGGGACGCGCGCGGTCCAGCATCCCGAGTTCCGACATCACATTCAGGCAACCATCGACATAGGCCTCGACACCCGCCGGATCACATGTGGCTGAACCCAGATATTCACAATAGATCGCGGGAATGTTTGCATCTCGCGCAACGGAGAGAGACCTGCCATCCAATGCAGCCGACGTTCCCCAGACGACGGGCAGATTGAAGGCTTGGGCCATGCGCCGCTGTATTGCCAGGACCTCCGGGTTTGTGTGCAGCATGTAACCAGCCAGCGGGTAAACGCACAGCTCCGTGCCGCCGGTATGCAGATCGATATAGTAGTCCGCACTGCGAATTGCTTCGCTGAGTGCCCATGCAGTCTGCTCGGTGACGCTGCCGTCTGATCGCCCCGGGCAGGCTCGCGCGAGGTCAAGTCCATCTTCACCGCAGCGATGGCCACGCAGAAAAGCCGATTCATTCACAACAGGGATCAGAGTGATTGTCCCTCGAAAATTCGACACTGTATCGGCGCGGCGTTCGAAGAAGTTCACCAGCCTACGAATTGCGGCGATCGGTTCAAACTCATCACCATGGACGCCACCCGTGATCAACAGCCGAGGTCCGGCCACGTTCGAATGGAATTCAGATTTCCGGAGCTGCAGCGTCATTGTCCCGGTTCCGTCAGCGGAATGATCGATTCGGCGCGGCAATCTTTGAAGCGAAAGCAACCGTCAACTGGCAACACGGTCCCCGTGATGTAGTCCGCCTCGTCCGACACCAGGAACGCTGCGGCGTTGCCGATATCTTCCGGTAATCCGAGGCGTCCCCACGGCAAACGCTGACCTTCGTTGGCCATCGTTTCATCGGAGAATGCCATGTGTTCTCCCGGCGTGTCGATCCAGCCGGGTTCGATGGCATTCACGTTAATACGGTAAGGCGCCAGTTCGACGGCGATTGATCTCGTCAGGTGATTCAGGCCAGCCTTGGCAGCTCCGTACGCGGCGCACAAACTGATCGGCATCTCGGCCTGCACGCTGGAGACAAACACGATTTTGCCTCCACCACCGCGAGCGACCATGTGGCGACCAACGATCTGACTCATGTGGAAGCCGCTGGTCAGTGTTCCATTGATGGTCCGTTCGAATTCTTCGGGTGGGTAGTCAAGAAACGCGCAACGGCGACTGTACGCCGGGTTGCTCACGAGGATGTCAATTCGCTCAAAGGCGGCGAGTGCTGCAGTCAACAATTGTTCGCAGCCGGATCGGGAAAACACATCCGCTTCGATTGCATGGCAAATGCGGCCCAGTAACCGAATTTCGGCGGCCGTCGCCTCAAGATCCGGGCTGCCGGGGCGATCATTGATGATGATGTCGGCCCCGCGCCGCGCGAGCTGCACGGCACAGCCTTTTCCGATTCCCCGACCGGCTCCCGTGACGAGTGCGACCTTGCCAATCAGGTTCATCACGAAGCTTCCTGTTCACCGCTCTTGAACGCTGCGGCGCAGTCCTTGAGCATATTCATGACGGCACCGAATTCTCCGCCGTGATTGAGTAACTGGCCTCCCTGTTTCTGACGCTGCTTCAGAATCTCCGGAGTTCCAGCCGGCGCGCCCCACGCTTTGCCGTGCCGCTTGCAGGCGCTCGCGACTCGTTCGTAGGCAGACTCCAGCGTGCCTTCACTGGGGTCAAGTTTCATTCGCAGGCCAAGGTCACCAGGGCCGATAAACAAGCCATCGACTCCGGGGACGGAAGCGATCTCGTCCACATTCTGAACGGCCTGCAATGTTTCGATCTGCACCACCAGAAAGGTCTCTTCATTCGCCTCCTTGACGAATGTATCCGTGTCACCGACGTTGAAATCTGCGTCAAGTCCGGCTCCGTCAAGGCCGCGGTCACCAATCGGCGGAAACTTGACCGCATCGGCCAGCATCCGGGCCTTCTCCGCCGTGTTGACATGCGGAATCATTAACCCGGCCGCGCCATCTTCGAGATAACGATAGAGTCGTGTTTTCTCCAGCGTCGCCGGTCGGACCATAATGTCAATGTCATGCAGATGCGAATAGGCCAGCAGCGCCTGAACATCACGATCCGAGAAATTCCGATGCTCCAGGTCAAGCCAGATGCAGTCAAATCCGAAGTGAGCGGCCTGCTTGACGAAGAATGGCATGTAGTGACCAAGACAACACATTCGCACCGTCTGGTTGTTACGAATCCGGGCGAGTGTCTTACTTTTTCTCATAGCGTGAATGTTCCTGAAGATTTGGGATTGGCAACAACGAGTGTGACGTCGATACGACATTTTCTGGGTAGGCCGGACCAAGCGCAGCGCAGTTCAGGCAGGTGTCTGGCAATTGCCGGAACGGCGCT
>JAYSPO010001419.1:0-2149 GCA_043722015.1 Candidatus Kuenenia sp.
TGATCGCCAGGCACCAGGTGATAATGCCCAGATAACAGACTTTTTCATGGTAAAAGTCCGGAGCCATGAACTCGGGGATATCAACCATCGGATTCCCGAACAGTGATGGAATCAGAAGTCGATACAGGTCGAGCCCATTGAGTGCATAAGTTGACGCATATTCAGCGGTTCCTCGCATACTCTGCCCTTCGTTTTCCTGGAACAGTTCCCACGTTGGCAGTAGCTGCACGGCAGCGATCGCGATCCCGATCGCCAGGCCCGTTGCGAAGGCTGCGACGACAGTCAGTCGATGAGACGCCGCTGTTCCAAACGCTAATGAAACCGCCGCCCAGATGCCTCCAAACAAAAGGGCATAATATGGCAGCTGCGGATTGCCGATCAGCAGCAATCCTGCGACAACTGCCGAAAATTGACAGACGCCTCGCAGCGAAGGCTGTTCGCAAATCTCGATCACGCTGCTCCACAACCAAGGAACAAGAGCATATGCCAATACGTGTGCAATATGTCCGACAGCCAGATGCGTGCAGAGAAATCCGCTCTGAGTGCAGATCAAAGCTGCGATGGAAGTTCCCGCAACGCTCAGATTCAACTGCCGTCCGAGTCGATACTGTCCCCAATAGCAAAGCACCACATGCAGGAAGAGCGACGACTTTATGGCGGTGTTGGCACTGAAGAGCCAAAGCAGTGGCGTCAACAGTGGGTAACAGATACCCACTTGTTGCGTGGCGTGAAGTGGAATGCCGCAGCCAAGCCAGGGAATCCAATGTGGGAATCGACCTGCGGCCAGTTCCTGCGAAACAAATTCTCTGACCGGCAATTGAAAGCTGCCGTAGTCTGAATACAGACCGTCTTTCAGCACCTGGTTGCCGGAAAACAGCAATGACGAATACGGCAGGACAGCAAAGAGTCCAATGATAAGCGGGAGATACGATCGGCGATCAATTGTCATACCCTGCTCTGCAAACACTGAGAGTTGAATATTCCTGAGACGATTTTTGGCAACGCATCATTATGAAGTCGACTAAATGTAGGCCGACTTCGCCGAAGTCGGCACAGCAGATTTCAGCGAAATCTGCTTACTTGTTTCGGTTGCGGGCGCAGCCCGCGCCAAGCCGTACCGGCCTCGTGGTTCTCATTGGCCCCCGCAATTCCAAAAAATCATCAGTAATTGTCCCCGACCACTTCCTTACCGGCGATAGTCGCCAAAGCTCGATAGACCTTCAGATCAATGGAATCGCTGATAAATCGAGTTGAGCCGTCAGCATACGAAAACGTTAGGCCACCGGCGTGTTCGCTGCGGAAGGACTGAGCGTTCGGCCAGTCATCTGGTTGAGTCGCCGGATTCTTGGTGTTCGGAGGAATCGCACAGGTGCTGTGGACATTGTTCGCGTACGGCCACGAACAATAGACGTCGTACTTTGGGAGTGCTTCACCCAACAGAAACGTGTTGGTCAATCCATCCCTGACGTCGTTGCGTTTTCGAGGTGTCTTCCAGTCCGCTCGCCCCAGCATTCCGTCCCCATGATTCAGGCCGTCGTATGATCCGTCAATGCTGACGTTGGGCCAATGAGTTCCGGAATCCGTCGGCGTCCAGCCCTGTGTCTCATCGGCCCCCCAATTTGCGCCGCCCACACCTTTGTAGTTTGACTGCCCCACAGCAAACAGAAACTGCACCATGTTCCCGGCGTCGTAGCGTGGACCGTTGTGACTGTGCGGATCACTGGGACATAAAAAAATCGGCAGCGTCGCACCGGCGATTCCACTCTCCCGAATCGTTTTATCGGGAACGCCACCTTTGTCATGCAATGCTGACTGATCAACGTAAGGAAGCAATTGAGACAGAAAGCTCCACGCCGTTGAATCCGGTCCAATCCCGTACGGATCAAATAATCGGCTCGCAGGATAATGTTTGTGAGAGGTTTCGAAGTTGTCACAAGCGAGTGCGATCTGACGGATGTTGTTCTGACAGGTCATGCGGCGGGATGACTCGCGAACCTGCTGCACTGCGGGTAGAGTGACGGCGATCAAAACCGCAATCACGCTGATCACGATCAACAATTCAATCACGGTAAACCCCCGGCGCTCGCCACACAGCGCAAGCACTTGCGCATCAGTTCTTTCGTTTAACGGCGAGCCGCAGGCGTAGGCG
>JAYSPO010001420.1:0-5516 GCA_043722015.1 Candidatus Kuenenia sp.
GAATTCGAGCGATCACATTGTCGTAAACCGCAGCCAGGCGCAGATTGTACGTCGGCAGTTCGTCAGGAGATTCCAGCAGCACGTCCATGGGGCCACTGAATTTGATCTGACCACGATCGATGATTGTGACACTGTCGCAGAGTTCCGCCAGTTCACTCAGAATGTGGGAGCTGATGAAGACGGTCTTTCCCATCCGCCGCAGCTCACGAAGAATCTCCATCAGCTCAATTCTCGCCCGCGGATCCAGGCCGCTGGCCGGTTCATCCAATAGCAGCAGATCCGGATCATGCACCAGAACTCGCGCCAGACTCACGCGCTGCTGCATTCCGCGTGACAGGCCGCTGATTAGATCATTGCGGCGGCCGTCCATGTCCGTCAATGTCAGCACATCATGGATCACCTGATCACGCTGTTTGAGCTGTAGGCCGTACGCTGCAGCGAAGAAATCCAGATATTCGAACACGGTCATCTGACGATACATGCTGAAGTGATCGGGCATGAACCCGATCCGTCGCCGCACACTGATGGGGTCAGCTCGCACGCTGCTGCCAAAAACCTGAATCTCCCCCCAGCTGGGTTTGAGCAGTGTGCAGATGGCTTTGAGCGTGGTCGTTTTGCCGGCACCATTCGGCCCGACAAATCCATGCAACGTCTGGGGCATCACGCAGAACGTGACCTGACTCAACGCCTGATGCCCCTTAAAGGCATGCGACAGATTTGTGACGGAGATTGCCGGGATCGTTTGTTGAGTGAAACCAGACATTTGTGTTTAAACCTCTTAATCTTAATCTTAATCTTAATCCCAATCTTAATCCTAATCGTCGCAGGGAATCGATTAAGATTATGATTAAGAGTAGGATTAAGAGGGGGGGGCGAACGCGCATCAGACGTCGCGAGTGGGTGAATTTGAGCGGATCAATCCGACGAGTATTGATACGATTTCCAGCAGCATTTCTTTCCCATGCGACATTTGCAAATGCTCTATCATGGACTTCGCAACGAGTACATCAAGGCACGCCGCAGACTCCAGTGCTGACCCCCCTGGCCATGTCGAAGAATCGACATCGGTCTGCAGACGTGTGTTTTCCATTGCCTTCAGCGATGTTCAGAGGGATCGATGTGGATGCTCGATCAAGTTGACTGTGAATTGCTGACGTCTTCGGGATTCCGGTCAGCAATTCCGACGACCAAACAACAAATTGAATTGCCGCCTGGTAGACGTCCAGCTTTTCGTGATCAAATTGCTTCATCGGGGGAAGCGCCTTGTCAAAAATTTCATATTTCATATTTCATATTTCAAATTTCAAATCCCGCCACCAACGCTCAACACTCGGCGATGTTGCTGCGGGAATCGATTAAGATTATGATTAAGAGTAGGATTATGAAACACAGCAGCAGAACTAAAGAGGGCCGCTGAGCCTATTTACTCTCCGCTTTCTTCACATCCACTCCCTGATCACCTGGATTTAACAGCAAGTCGCGAACATACAGAATTCTTCCCGTGCGACGGACATCCGCATCGACATGCAAGTGCTGATTTTCCAGCATTGGTGCGTAGACCAGCAACCGTATTCGATCTTCCGGCAGGCGGAACTTTCCCACATCCCGCACAAAATCATCGACGAGACTTCGTCGCACAAGATGGGGGAGCATCCGCTTAAAACAGGCTTCCACCGGGTCCTTGGGTTCTGCTTCCAGTTCTTCGTACGTCGGCTGCAGAGTCACACCGCCCATGTTGTATAGATTTGCCTTTTGGCAGTAACTACGGAGCAGTTCACGTCTGCTGACCAGCGACAGTTGCCCGCGCTGACGATCGATCTGCGTGTGATGCAGATGACGCCCGTGAATGACGAGACTTTCGACCAGTGGATCATTCGGAAATTTGTCGCCAAATGCGATTGTCAAATCTTTCAGTTCATCACCTTGCTGGCTCAGACTGGTCACAGCCAGATTCCAATTGTCGATTTCGATCCGGCTGCGAGACCGAACAGCCTGACTACTGTAGGGCGGAATACGGGAGACGAAACTGGCCATGTTGCCGGACGTAATGAGGGCGTCCACGCTTTCTTCGCTGGCTCCGGAGGCTAACAAAGTCTGGTGGTCTTTGTCTGTCATCGAATAGGTATTGCCCTCAGTCACGAACAGAGTTGTCAACTGCAGCAGGCTGCTGTGTGTGTCATCCTCAGCGCGGGCGATGGAGGCTGAGTGCAGCGATGTGGATTCGTCATATCCTCGGCGACCAATGAACAGGAACATCAGACTGAAGATCGCAGCGAGTACCGCAATGGAACCGTAGGTGACCAGAAAGTGCAGCGTGCGTTGTCGTGACAGAATCCAGCAGCCAGGAAAAATGAGTCCGACGTAGCACAGCGACAACAGGAAAATCAGCCACCACATATGTTTGGGTTGAGTCAACTGTCGGAGTTCGGTAAACAAGTCATCATCGTCAGTGGAACTCACACCGAATCCACTGCCAAATCCTGTGTTGGCCTGTTTCTCGTACTCTGCAATTTCGTCGAGGTCTGTTTTGGATAAGCCCTGATTAGTAATCGCCGCAGTCACGATGTCTTTGGTAAGCTCACCCCGCTGGATTTCGTGATGCGTCACGCTGCCGCTTCCGACATGGTATTCCGTAAACGGTTCATTGAGGGCCCCGAGAGGGCCGGAAAACCGAAGCGTCTGATGGTTCTGATCCAGCAGCAGATGCAGTCGGCCACCGGCCTTAAGCCACGACAGCATTGCCTCCTGGCGAGGTGTTTCCCAATCTGGCACATGATCCATAAACATGGCATACAAACCGTGAGTCGCGCTGGAATACGGAGGAAAAATCTCCTCAGGCATGTGTTTGACACTGACCGGAATCTTGATGCTTGCATCGGGGCGATCAAGGATCACGACCGGCAGCGATTGATCTTCCGACTTTGTCTGCACGGAACCGGATTCCAGCACAGATCGTGGCTCATCGATTGGATCAAACTTGAACGTTTCGTTTTCGGTGATTAGTTCGAAGCGCCAACTCGATGTCACGCCGGCGATATACGGATAAAACTGCACCCAGCGCCGAGAGTGTGGACTCAGAAAGACGGATTGCGTGGCAGTGCCGCCGGCCTCGCGAAGCATCCCGGCCATGGATCGCAGTGTCGCCTGAGCTTCAATGGGCTCGTCGCTCAGATTATCCAGTTCGATTGACAGTGGCATGAACTGCCCGTTCATCACACGTCCGTCGAAGCCCCAGACCTTGTCCGCGATGCGGACTTGTTGCGTTGCCTGACCAAGAACGGGGGCCGTGTAAAAGATCGAAAAGAGCAGGATGCAGAGTTGCAGAAATTGGCTGGCATTAAAGGCAAGGGATCGAACGCCGAACCGATCAGCAAGGTTGCGTGGTTTTAAGGCGAGCGGTGACAGGAATGCGAGTCGCGGAGCGACATCGCCTACGTAGCACAGTCGCTCCGCGACTGTGATTCCTTGGGAAATCGGCAGTTGCCAATGGTGGGCCGGCGCTCGCGTTGCTCGCTGGTCCCACGCTGCGGGAATTCGTCGACTGATTCCAATACGATCCTGATCCATATTGTTCATGCGGTCACTTCCGATCCCATCACAGACGGCAATGTGGAAATCGGTGCCTCCAGTGGTCGGTAAGCCGGCTCCTGATCGTACCGCCCGAGCAGTCGGGGAGCCAACCGTATGGTCACCGTCCGAATCACCAACAGGAGCAGCACTTGCCAGACAAACACGACTGCAGAAACCGTTAAGGCGGAAGAAATCGAACGCGATGGTGCAAAGTAGAGTTCAGTCTTCTCAACGAACGGATTGCCTACGGAGACAAGAACGGCTTCATTCGCCTGGACACCGCCATCAGGTCGAATCATGCAACAGATCGCCGCAGCGATGGTGTGACTTCGGCGCTCCGGAATCGGTATATCATTCCCCGGTGATCCACTACGCCAGTAACTGAATCTCTCCATGTCCTGATGAGGCAGGAATGTTTCGTACACAACCCCGCCCGGTCGGCAGACGAACGAAGAAACAAGGACCCATGCAGCAATCAGACAGATTGCCGTCATCGCAGATCGAGACTGCGATTTCGAACGCAGTCCCAGTAACACGGCCAGCCACGCCAGAATCTGCATCGTGAGAAAAGTCGTCAGAATGCAACTCCCGATGTACCATCCGACAATGAACATCGTCTGCGATGAAGAGAACAACGTACGCAAGTCAACATTCAGCAGCAACAGCGTGAAATGCACGCTGAGAATCGGGATGGCCAGCACAATCATCAGACGCTTCATTCCGGCAACTTTTTGCGTGAGAATTTCTTTCGCCGTCAATGGGGTTGAGAGCAGGGCGTCGAGAGTTTCGCGGACACGTTCCGCTGAGATGATCGTTGCGCCCTTCATCGCCAGAATCATGGCCGCGATTGCCCAGACGAGCTGCAGCAGCACTCGCATTCCGGAGAAATCTGAACGCGCAGAAACGGTCGCAGCACCCACGCAGATAAACAGCGTCGGCCCTTCCATCACGACCAGAACGCGAAACAGATAGCGCGCCTTGCCGAGCGATTTCTTGGATCTTTCGCGCCATGCCACGGGGTCGAAGTACGGCAGGCTGTTGTAGTCTTTCAGCAACACCATGCCACCGGTTGTGCGGTCATTCAATCGGACAAAGAAACCATCGACGGCTTTGAAAACTTTCAGCATCACCGATGCCGAAGAAATAAACGCCCGCCGAACCAGAAACACGCGGGCCATCAGCACCATTACCGCAGTGACCATCAACGATGGAATTGTGGTTGCAAACAACAACAGCAGTTGGGCCAAAGTGTGCATGAAACCGCTCGACGACTGCGACAACAATGTGTTGTTTCCATACCCGGAGGAATTAAATCCCTGAAAAGCGGCGATCCACAGATAGTACGGCGTCGGCAATGCCAGCGGAAGATCGTGGGCAAACAGGCCGGAAAACACGGCCAGCAATCCGGTCAATACATACGACCAGATAAATGCCGTCACCGTCGTGGCGAACCATGAACTGCACAGCAATCCGATGCTGGCATACAGCAGACATTCGCAGAACAACAGCCACAACGTGCCGAGCAGCAAGGTCGTTTCCACTCCGCCCAGCGAGTACACAACAGCCAACACAGGAAACGTCAGCAACAGGAATGTAAACATCGGAACCAGACGACTGCCCAGTTTCTCAAGGACAATCGTCATCGGTGACAAACGCGTCACAAACAACGTGCCGATCGTATTGCGTTCTTTCTCGATCGTAATCGAACCACAGATTAAGGCTGGCATCAGCAACTGCACGGACACAAACAGCATCGGCACGATGCCTTTGAAAATCGGCGCACCGGCACCTAAGAATCGATTGGGATTGCCACTCCCGACACCGTAGCCAGATGATTCCAACATGGCGACATGATAGCTGTAATACAGCATGACAGTGGTCAACACAATAATCGCCCCGACAAACCGAATGACGTACGTTCGCCGTCGGCTGGACAGCTCAGTGAG
>JAYSPO010001421.1:0-1407 GCA_043722015.1 Candidatus Kuenenia sp.
TCCTCAGGCACGGCGATCATCTTCATCAACGGCAAGCAGGTTGTCAGCAGGAAGGTTGGGGGCGACTTCAGTAATTGGGACATGGGCCATCGGTTGTCACTTGCCAACGAAGTCACCCGAGACCGTCCGTGGCTGGGGCAGTTCCATTTCGTGGCGGTCTACGATCGGGCTTTGAGCGAAGGCGAAGTTCAACAGAATTATGCTGCGGGACAGACACCCGTCACGACGCCTGTTTCATCTGTCGCCGCGACAAGCGATGCAGAAATGAAAACGGCAGCGCCCGAGTCTGAATACCACAAGAGCATTCAGCCTCTCCTGGTCGCAAAATGCGTGAAGTGCCACGGACCCGAAAAGCAAAAGGGCGGGTTGCGACTGGATGATAGGCAAGCGACTTTCAAGGGAGGTGACTCGGAAATACCGGCGATCGTGCCGGGGCGCTCTACTGAAAGCCGCCTCGTGCAACTGGTGACCTCAACCGATAACAACGAACGCATGCCGCCTGAAGATGAAGGCGAACCATTGACGGCGGCACAGATTGATCTCCTCAAGCACTGGATCAATGCGGGCGCGAATTGGCCGGATGCCAATTCGACATCGGAGAAGCCCGGTCGTATGGAGATGATGGTCACTGACGAGGATCGAGACCATTGGTCGTTCCGCCCATTGCAAAACATGTCCCCGCCAGACGTCATGGACAAGGATTGGGTTCGCACTCCGATCGATCAGTTCATTCGATATGCGCAGGAAGTGAAAGGGCTTCAGCCTGCGGCAACGGCCGACGCCCGAACACTGATTCGGCGCGTCTATTTTGATGTGATCGGGCTGCCGCCGATTCTTAAGGATGAAGGAGGAATGCTGAAAGAAGAACTGCTGGGGATCGAAATCGATCCTTCCGCCCTCCTCCTTCAACCTTCTGCCTTTGCCACGCTGGTTGATCAACTGCTGGCATCGCCGCATTATGGCGAACGATGGGCACGCCACTGGCTGGATGTGGCCCGGTACGCGGACAGCAATGGCCAGGAAGGCGATGCGGATCGACCCAATGCGTACCAGTTCCGCGATTTCGTGATTCGTTCGCTGAATGATGATCTGCCGTACAACACGTTTGTCCGCTGGCAACTGGCGGGGGATGAAATTGCTCCGGATAATCCGTTGTCGATCGCCGCCACGGGATTCATTGTGGCGGGCAACAGCACCGTACTGAACGTCCCGATGGAAGAAGAAAAACTGCGGAATCGTGCGAATGAACTCGACGACATGGTGTCCACGACCGCTCAGGCCTTTCTGGGACTGACACTGGCCTGCGCCCGGTGTCATGACCACAAATACGATCCGCTTCCGACTCGCGACTATTACCGGATGATGTGTGCTTTCAACGGTGGCGACCGTCGGGACGTGCCGCTGGCG
>JAYSPO010001422.1:0-12663 GCA_043722015.1 Candidatus Kuenenia sp.
CAGGAAATTCGGAAGAAAATGGACGATCAGCCGAAAGTTGATCTGCCATCCAAGTGACATCTGGTTTGTCCCGCAGTCTTCTCCGGAATTGCCCGCTGGGCACATTCGTCGTGCCGCTCGCGAGATACAGCGATCTGCCCTCGAATCAGAACGATTTTGCTCAGAGCCCCGTTCATGGGGTAAAGTTGCGGAGAGGCACCAAGCCTGCCGTTCTGAACGAGACTGCGAAGTGAATCCATGCGTGGTGGCACGCGGTGCGGATTTTGGTTTGTTTCGGAACGGGTCAAAAATCGCCCCTGGCATCCTCATGCAGACCGGAGTATTCACCATGCGAGAATTGTTGAAGAAGTTGGTTCAGGACGAAAGTGGAGTTATCGTGTCCTCAGAAATCGTCCTGGTCGGCACGATTCTGGTGATCGGTTGCATCGTTGGTCTCGCGAGCGTGTCATACGCCGTCAACAACGAACTCAACGATGTGGCACAGGCATGCGATCATTCGTATAACGGTCAGAGTGCATACTCGACTCAACACAATTATTACCTGACCAGCAGCAAGGGGCAGCCCGAACTGGCCGGCAACGGCCAGTGATGCAGAGTCAGTCGTTACACCAGAGCTGCATCTCCGGACAGTCGGTTCGGAATATGTGGAGCAATCGTGCAGAGCGGATTTTCTCCGCCATCGTTCGCAAATACCCTCGTCGGAGTCACGCCCGGCGGGGGTGTTTGCATTGATTCCAGCGCCCTGTCCTTCACCGTTTCGTTCGCGTGAATCCGGTCCGCAGAGCCACCGGCCTGGCTGGTCGCATTGCCCGCGAGTTGATTTAATGGGGTCAGACCCCTTCCTGACGGCAATCGAAGCTAAAACCCAAACTTTTTTGGCTTCGACTACCGTGAGTAGGGGGTCTGACCCCATTAAATCAACAGACCCCGCAGGCGGCCGGAGCCATCTAAATCACATGTGACAATTCAGCAGGGCCGCGCTGCTCAACAGGTTCTAAGGATTTTCCGCGCCTGGCTGAACGGGCTTCATGCCGGTGAAGAAACCGATCATCATCTCGTCCCAACTCTGTTGTCCCCAGCCAACTTCTTTGGTCGGGTCAGGGTTGTTCAGATTTCCGTCTGAGTTATCGAACTCCGCACGGCACGTCACGACTGTCCCTTTGGGAATCAGACGCGGCTCCGAGAATTCATAGCGCAGTTGCCAGTTGAAGTCGTACTTCGGAACATCCAGCAGGACCTCCGTCTTGCCGTCAGGGAACACGGCTTCATATCGAAAGGACTTACCTCGCAGATGCATATGCGGCGTGAGACTCAGCAGCGTGATGTCTTCGCGAAATTTCTCGCTTGACACAACCGGGTGCGCGGCGGCTCCGGGTGGGATGCGAAGCTTGGGATTGACCGCTTCCAGCCCTACGACTTCATTCACGACTTTTGATGCATCAACAAACTTCAGCCCGATGTTACTGATGTCCGTCTGTTCGGTGCCGTTGGGAGTGTAGTGCATTTCAAAGATGATCTGAGTCCCCGCCGGAACCTTCATCGCGGCGCCTTCCGGAAAGATCAGCGGGGACGTGCCTGGGGCATAACCAATCAGCATTTTTCCCAGAGTGACTTCTGTCTGCCCGGGAAGCATCAGAAACGCAATGATGTGATGCACAACGGCGGGATTGCCGGGTCTCGCTTCGGCAGCAACGACATATTTGTCTTCGGTGAATTTCGGATCGACTCGCAGATACTGATAATCGACAACCCCTGTAGCGGGCACGGTGAACGCATCGTCGCGAACCGGAATAATCATGTCCGGCTGCGGCATTCTCCAGCCAGTCACGAACTCTGGTGGCGCCGGCAAGTCGGCAGGATCACCTTCCGGACAACCGTTTTTGATCCATTCGCGAATGAGTTGTTTTTCATCTGCCGACAGACGCGCGTCATTCCTGAAGTGGCCAAATTCCGGATTTGCGTTCCAGGGCGGCATGCGTTCTTCACGCACGACTTCGGCGATCGTGGCTTCCCAGCCGACCGTATCGGCGAAGCTGGTGAGTGAAAACGGGGCGATCTCACCCGGTCGATGACATTCCATACAGCGGGCATTGAAAATCGGGGCGATATGTTTCGCATACGTGATGTCTCCGTGCGGTACGATTTTGCGGTGCCGTCCGATGAGGCAGCCGACGGCTTCGGTCTCAACAACTTCCGGCGATTTCCCCGCCAGCAAAGCATCGATCGCGAGTGCAGCCAGTTCCTGCTGTGGTTTTTCACGGATCACGCCGATCCCGTACTGATCGTCAATGCGACCGTGATACTGGACTGTTCGATCTTTGTTCAGGATGACGATTTCCGGTGTCCGCTGCGCGTGCAGAAGATCCGCCAGTTCCTGCTGACTGTCGATGAGCATCGGAAACGTGATACCGGCCTTGTTTCGATACGCCAGGATTTCAGTGAGGCTGTCCTGGACGTTTGAGCAGACTCCGACAAATCGCACGCCCTGGTCCGCATAACGAAGCGAGAGTTCCTGAAGTCGTGGTCCGTAGAGTTTTGCCAAAGGACATTCAGCACCCACAAAAGCGACGACGACAATTGGTGCTGAATGCATTTCTTTCAGCTCAAATCGTTTGCCAAAACAATCGGGCAGACCGAGGTTCCCGAATGCCTGCGCGAGGCCGTTTTTGGAAACATCCGATTGCGGAGTTGCATCATCCAGCCCAATGGCTGGCTGATATGCGGAACTCAGTGCGGCAAACATGAGAAGTCGGATGATAATGGGTTGGGAATTGTTCATGGGTTCAATTGAATAAAGAGACTTGATGCAAAACAGACGTCCTGAGAATATCAGAAACCTGGCTTCGACGACAGCCGTTTCCTCGGCTGACCCCATGACTGGACACCCACCACCTGTAGGGTGGGACAAGGGACGCGCAGCCACACCGAAGCATCGTCATGGTGTGCCTGCCCTGCCGCAAAGAGGCTTTCACTGGTCCGTTTGAAAGTCTTGTCGTGGGTTCGAGTCTTCAAGAACGCGATCCGATTTTAGCACCGCATGAACACGTGGCCAGGCGTTTCCAGGCACGACCTGGTCATCGGCAGAGTGGTCCCGGACGTCGGAATTGTGAAAATCTCGGGAAAATGTGCCATCCGGAGCGGCGAAACCGTGTCCCCGGTGGAGATCGTCCGCAGCGCACGATACGGTACGCCACTTGACGATTACACGCGGGAATCGAAGTCTGATGCGCAGACGACGTTCAATCCGTTCATAAAACTGGAATCTGGTTTTTGCCCCATGGCCGAAGTGACTGGTCCCGATTTTTCAAAGTCTGAATTGCTTCCCGCGATCGCTCAGGATTCTGCGACGGGCGAAGTCCTGATGATGGCATGGATGAACCGGGAAGCCTACGAAGAAACGCTTCGCACCGGCCGCGTCTGCTACTTCAGCCGCAGTCGGCAGAAGCTGTGGCGCAAAGGCGAGGAGAGCGGCAACGTACAGGAACTGCGCGCCATCTATTTTGATTGCGACGGCGACACACTGCTGGTCAAGGTCAGGCAAGTCGGCGGCGCGGCGTGTCATGAAGGGTACAGCAGTTGCTTCTTCCGTCGGATAGATCCGGCAACTCAAAGCTTCACCGTGGAAGGCGAGAGAGTGTTCGATCCAAAGTCGGTCTATGGGAAGTAATTTGATCTATTCACGGCAAGCCGCAGGCGACTGCGTTTCAAGGGTAAGTCTTCATGTCAGGGCGAATTTTAAAACTAGGCATTCCCGCCGGCAGTCTTCAGGAATCCACAGCGGCATTGTTCAGCCGTGCGGGTTACAACATCAAGTTTGCCTCGCGCTCCTATTTTCCAACGGTCGATGACCCCGAAATCGAATGCATGTTGATTCGCGCTCAGGAGATGGCGCGATACGTTGAGAACGGGATTCTGGACGCGGGCATCACGGGCTACGACTGGATTCTGGAAACCAATGCGGATGTACATGAGGTCTGCGAACTGGTGTTTTCGAAAGTCAGCCGCCGCCCCGTGCGCTGGGTGCTGTGTGTGCCGGAAGATTCCCCGATTAAGACCGTGAAGGATCTTCAGGGCAAGCGCATCGCTACCGAAGCCGTTGGGCTGACAACTCGGTTTCTGGAAAAACATGGCGTCCAGGCGCATGTGGAATTTTCCTGGGGCGCGACAGAAGTTAAGCCGCCAAAGCTGGCCGATGCAATCGTGGAAGTTACGGAAACCGGCAGTTCGCTCCGAGCCAATAATCTGCGAATCATGGACGAAGTTCTGCAGAGTACAACGCGATTCATCACCAATCGCACTGCGTATGCGGATGAGTGGGTCAAATCAAAAATCGATAACATCGCGTTGATGCTGCAGTCCTGTCTGGAAGCGGAAGGCAAAGTCGGGCTGATGATGAATGTACATCAACGCGATCTCGACGCGGTCCTCAGGATTCTGCCGGCGCTGCAGACGCCGACTGTGTCGCATCTGTCGGATTCCGACTGGGTCGCGTTGAATACGATCGTGGACGAAAGCATCGTCCGCACCACAATCCCGCAACTGAAACAAGCCGGCGCGCGAGGGATTGTGGAGTACCCGATCAGCAAGATTATTAATTGATGTTCCGAGATGCCCGCAGCGGCATGGCCGGAACACGTCGATTGATCTTCAGGGGCCTCAGACTCTCGGCGGAGTCTTCAGCAACTTCGTGTCAATGGGTTTCAGCGGGAACAGCTGAACAATCCTCAGCAGGTGGCAGTGCGTGGCGGCCCATGAGCAAATACAGTGGCGGTAACAAGAACAGGTTCAGAATTGTCGATGTGACCAGCCCGCCCACAATCACGACGGCCAACGGATACTCGATTTCGTGCCCAGGCTTGTTCCCGGAGATCGCCAACGGCAGCAGTGCCAGAGCGGTTGTCAGCACGGTCATGAGGATCGGAATCAGGCGTTCTTCAGCACCGCGGACGACAAGTTTCAGGCCGAAAGGTTCGCCTTCGACCTGCTGCAGATGACGATAATGGCTCACCAGCATGATGCCATTGCGAGCAGCGATTCCGAGCACGGTCACGAAGCCGATGAGTGACCCCATCGACAGGACTCCTCCCGCCATCCATGCGGCGACCACTCCACCGATGAGCGCGAAGGGAATTGTAATGCAGACCATCAGCGTCAGTTTCGCCGACTGAAAGTCCATGTACAGAATCAGCAGGATACCAATGAATGCAACGACACCCAGCGAATAGAGTCGATTCAGAGAGGCCTGGCGAGCAGCATATTCACCCAGAAACTCCGGATGGTAGCCGCGATCAAACGGCAAAGCACTCACAGCGGCTTCCACATCGCGCGCCACCGAGCCCAGGTCGCGGCCTTTGGCATCGCACGTCACATCGATTCTGCGCGAACCTCCTTCACGTTTGACTTCATTGGGAGCCGGGACAATCGCAATATCTGCGATGTCCTTCAGCGGCACCTGACTGCCGGTCGGAGTGTCGATCCGCAGTTCTCCCAGTGACACGATGTCCGTTCTGGACTTGTCGGTTCCCCAAACAACAACATCCTGCTTCTTTTGACCTTCATAGACTTCACCCACTTTGGTTCCGCGCAGGACCGTCGTGACAGCCCGGCGAACCTGACCGGGGGTCAGTCCAAACTGCTCTGCGGCTGAAGAACGCAATCGGACTTCGATTTGAGGAACCAGCACATTCGCTTCGACCTTGAGATTGTTGATGCCTTCCACTTTGGCCATTGCGGCTGAGACTTCTTTTGCTTTGTCTCGCAGCACATTCAGATCCGGACCGAAAATTCGGACCACAATGCTCGAACTGGCCCCCGACAGGACTTCTTTGACACGTTCCCGCAGAAATGTCAGCACATCGCGGTACAAACCAGGATATCCATCGACAGCCGTCTGGATCTTGTGCAGCGTTTCTGCATAGTCCACGTCACGGTCAATACTGATCCACAACTCTGTGAAGTTTGGCCCCACAACTTCGTCCGCGACCTCCGCTCGGCCGATGTGACTGCCAAAATTCAGCACGCCGGGGATGGCACGCAGTTCGCGACTGGCCTGAATTGTGACGCGATCCATGGCCTCAATCGACGTTCCGGGTTTTTCCACAAAGTGCATCAGAAAATCGGTTTCCTGAAAGTTCGGCAGAAACTCCTGCCCGAGGCTGTTGACCAGAACCAGCGTCAGAACCAAGGCCACTGTCAAAAAGGTAATCGCCGACTTCGGACGACCAATAAACCAGGGCAACATTGCGCGGTAAGGCCTTCGTAGCCAGCGGCTGAGAGGCGGCTCTTTGGAAGATGCCTTCTCGCCTGGCAGAATGAGCAGACACATTGCAGGTGTGACAAGCAATGCGACAAGCAGTGACGCCAGGATGGCCATCACGTAGCCAATCGCCAGTGGTCTGAAGAAAGCTCCCGGCAGCCCTTCCAGGAAGAACACCGGCAGAAAAACGAGGATAATGATCATCGTGGCGTAGACGACCGCACTGCGAACCTCCAGCGACGCCGCAAGCACGACTTTGAAGGCGGATTGAGGTTTCTCGAGGGCACGATTGAGTCTTAGGCGACGCACAATGTTTTCCACGTCAATAATGGCGTCATCGACAACTTCGCCGAGTGCAATGACCAGCCCGGCAATAATCATCGTGTTGATCGTCAGACCAAGCCAGTAGAGCACCACAACGGTGGCCATCAGCGACAGTGGAATCGCCGTCAAACTGATGACTGCCGTGCGCCAGTCGTAGAGAAACAGGATCAGTACGATCACGACGAGAATGCAACCGGTGATCAGGGCGGACGTCAGATTCTCGATCGACCGTTCGATAAACGTGGCCGGTCGGAAGATCGTGGCATCCAGTTCAACATCCTTCAATCCGGGCTTCAGTGCATCCAGTGCGCTCTCCACTTTTCGCGTGACCTCCAGCATGTTGGCGGCTGGCTGTTTTTCGACGATTAATAACAACCCAATGCCATCGTTGATAATGGCGTCACCAATCGCGGGCGGAGAACCAATGCGCACGTCCGCCACATCACCCAGATGCAACGCGGCACCGTCCCGGAACGAGACGACCGTCTTCGCAAGGTCCACTTCATTCAGCACGGGAGACAATTGGCGAACGGCCAGTCGCTGATTCGGTGTATCGACGAATCCTCCCGCGTCCAGCACAACTGCGTCTGCCGTGGATTTCAGAATTGTGTCAAGTGTGATCTGGTGGGCTCGCAGCCGCTCCGGATCAACCAGCACCTGCAGCTGCTTGTCTCGCTGTCCCCAGATCGCCACGTTGGCGACGCCGGGAATCGCCATCAATCGCGGACGAATCGTCCACACGGCCAATTCCGTAAGATCGCTTTGCGATAGTTTTTCGGACCACATCCCGATCTTCATCATGCGGCTCAGGGATGACAGTGGCTGCAGAATCACGGGCGGTCGCGCGACGCTCGGCAGCCTTGGTGCTTCGGAGGCGAGCCGTTCCTGAACGAGCTGGCGAGCCCGATACACGTCGGCGTCCTGATGCAGCAACAACTTAATCGAGGACAGTCCCATCACTGACTTGGATCGAATCGTTTCCAGCCCAGGAGTGCCGACGAGCGCATTCTCCAGTGGGAAGGACACAAGATTCTCCACTTCTTCTGCCGACAATCCGGGAGCTTCGGTCTGGATTTCAACATAGGGAGGAGCAAACTCCGGAAACACATCCAGCGGCATTTCGGGGACGAGGCGAATTCCGACGATAACTAACAGGACGGAAAGTGCCAGAACGGCGACTCGCATCCGAAGGGCGATCTCTACCAGCCAACTCATATTCAACTCCAAATGCACTCGTTCTTGTTCTGGTAGGGTGTGTGCAGCGTCAGCGGAACACACCAGTTCCTCAAACTTTCCGCAACTGGTGCGTTGCGCTCCGCTTCACGTAGATTTAATGGGGTCAGACCCCCTACTCACGGTAGTCGAAGCCAAAAACGTCCAGGTTTTCGCTTCGATTGCCGTCATGAAGGGGTCTGACCCCATATAAATCAACAGCCCGCTGGCGCCTTGCGGCTCACGACTTTTCTATTTCGCAAATCCGAACTCTGTCCCAGCCAGCTCTGCCACACCCGCTGTGACTACGGCGGTGCCAACCTTCGGCCCGCGGGCGATCGCAGCCCAGCCATCAATCACCGACAACACTTCGACTCTGCGACGCACAAATTTGCGTTCGGCCACTTGTTCATAGACCCACTGACTACCGTAAATGTCGTGGTACACCGAAGACCACGGCATCGCGATCGATTCTGCATCACCTTTCAGCATCAGATGTGCGCCAACTTTCTGGCCTGGTCGGAAGGCAGAATCAGGATTGGGCAGTTCGAAATACATATCAACGGTCGAAGCCAGTGACATCGCGGTCGGCGGTGTGGCGATGGGTCTTACGTCAATATCATGGTCTGTCTGACGACCATCCAGCAACGTCAGTTTCGCGTTCTTCGTGCCGTCGATTTCGTCCAGATCCCCGACATAGACGGGAACTCGGACCCAGAGCGTTTCATTGTTCATCACTTCGAACAGTGGCGCACCGGCCGCAAGGATTTGTCCGCGCTGTACCTGCATCGCACGTACCATTCCGGTCAGCGGTGATTTGATGGTCAGCGACTGCAGTGTGCCTGACTCTGCATCCAGCTTGATGCTGTCCACAATCTGCTTGCGGTTTTTTGCGGCTTCCAGTGCCTTTTCCGCCAGTTTCAACTGCGCCTGCGCTTCATCAACAGTTCGCACAGTTCCGGATTTGTCCTTGAGTAATCTTTCGGCCCGCTCCAGCGCGATCTGAGCAGCTTCGACCTGCACCGTGGATTGTTGGACCTGCGCATCGGCATCATTCTGCGACTGGGCAACCGCATTGCGAGCTTCCGCAAACCGAATGCGTTCCGCCGGAGTGAGCACTTCCCGTTCGGGTGACAGCATCGGCATCAGATGCAGCAGGGACTCGCCTTCGGTGACCTGTTGACCAATGTGTGGAAACGCCTCTCCGGATTCCAGCTGCAGCGTGCCGGCGAGCGGAGCTGACACAATAATTGATGCTCCTGCCGGAAGCATCAGATCCGCACCGTATGCCCGCATCCGAGGCATGGCCCGCATGGCCACGACTTCGGTCTTCAGACCCAGACGACGCACGGCATCTTCTGTCAATTCAATCGTGTTCAGATCGGCTTCCGAAACCGGGTGTGTTGTTTTCGCCGGTGCGACGGCGGCTGCTTTTGTGGTATCAGACGCCGACTTCTGACACCCGACAGCGAGGATGACCAAACCGACCGCGAGCGTTCTGCAGGTCATCAGGTGAATAAATCGATTCAATGTCTGCATTCAGAAAGTTCTCCCGGAAGCGATTCTGTGGGCTACCATTTCTGTTCTGGTCTTTGCGATACTTCGTGCGCCAAAATTGTGCGTGGCCGAGGCCATGTGTGTGCCATCCATTGGTTCAGTCTTTGGGAGGGAAATAACCACGGTTGTTCCAATATTCAGACGACTGCGAATATCGATTGTGCCACCGTGAGTCAGCACTGTCGTTCTGGCAATCGAAAGCCCAAGCCCGGCTCCGCCGTTTTCACTATGCCGCGATGAATCGACTCGGTAAAAACGGCTACACACATGAGGCAGATGTTCGTCGGAGATACCAATTCCCGTGTCCGTCACTTCGCAGACAACAGAGTTGAGATCGACGATGCACTGAATCAGCACGGTGCCCCCACTGCGCGTGTACTTCAGGGCATTGTCAACGACATTGTAAACAACCTGCCGCAAACTTACGTCGTCGCCGTCGACGTGACAAGTTTGTATTCTCCCTGCCTTCAGCAGCACGCCGCGACAAGATGCCACAGGCTGCAGTTGTTCAATGACATCCAGAAGAACTGCATCCAGGTGAACCGACACCCGAATACAATCGATAATGCCGGCATCCTGGCGGCTAAGAGTCAACAATTGATCGGCAAGTTTGCCAAGTCGCGTCGCTTCATCCACGACAATCCGGAGCGAGTCTTTGTACTGTTCCGGAGATCGGTCGGCACGCAGTGCAAGTTCCGCCTCCATCCGGAGTGCTGCCAGCGGAGTGCGGATTTCATGAGATGCATCTGCGGTGAACCGCTTGATCTCATCCACGGCCAGTTCCAGTCTTTCAATCAGTGAATTGAGCGTTGCGGCCAGTCGTCCGATTTCATCGCGTGGGTTAAGAACTTCGATCCGACGATTCAGACTCTCAATGGTGACTGAATTTGCCATCTCCACGATCGCACTGACCGGCGCGAGGGCGCGACTGGAAAGGAAGTATCCTCCAACCAGAGCTGCCGCGATCGCCAACGGAAACAGGATCGCCATGACCAGCTGGAGTGCATACATCTCACCGATCAGTGGCTTCAGCGAAGTAACGGAAAGCACGGTCAAACGACCGAAGGAACTCTCGCGCGAGAGACCTGCGACTCGAAAGGCTCCCGATTCTGAAACGTCACAGGTTTCGTAACTTATTTCGGATGTCATGTTGTCCGGCACCAGTGCGGCAACGCTGCGATCTGACAGACCAGCACTCAAAAAAACGGTTTTCCCGTTACTGTCAATCACGGCGAAGTCATAAATGTCATGGCGCAGAAATCGCGTGTTTGCTGATGTCACAAAGTCGGTTTCGCTGCGCGTGATTTCTACTTCCAGGGCCAATTCACGAAGTTCCTCACGCAGTGCCGCATCGGTCCGACTGAGCAACTGCTGTCGAGTCAGGATCAGGAGAATCATGCCAAAGGCAAACAGGGTTACGGAGACCGCAAACCCATACCATAACGTCAATCTCCAGCGCATGGAGAAGTACTTCATGCCGCATCTCCCAATCGATAGCCTTTTCCTCGCACGGTGTGCAGTATCGCTGGCCTGTCGGGCGACTCCAGCTTCTTTCGCAGTTGATTCACGTGAACTTCAATCACGTTGGTCCACGTCGCTGAAGAATCCTTCCAGACACTTGCGGCAATCATTTCGCGGGTCACGATCTGGCCAGAATGCGTCATCAGGAAAGCCAGCAGCTCAAATTGCCGAGGCTGAAGTTCAATCAGTTGTTTCGCTCGCAGGACTTTACGAGTCACCAAATCAACCTCCAGGTCTGCGACAACCAGTACGGATGTAAATTGTCGGGTTTCACGTCGCAAGAGTGCTCTGACACGGGCCAGCAGTTCATTCAAGGCAAATGGCTTGATCAGATAGTCATCAGCCCCTCGATCGAGACCATGGACTCGATCGGTGATGGAATCTCGTGCAGTCAGAATCAGCACGGAAACTGCACTACCAGTTGCCCTCAGGCTGCAAAGCCAGTCGAGCCCATGACCGTCCGGGAGCATCAGATCAAGGATCACAAGGTCAACTTCGCTGGAGAATTCTGCGGTGGCCGATGCAAGTGTTGCCGCAGGAATCGCCTCGAATCCGGATTCACACAGGGCCTGCGTAATGCTGCGTAGAAGATTCGGGTGGTCTTCGACAACAAGAATTCGCGGCATTCAGGCAGCTTTCAGAATCAGGACGACAAACCAGCGTACATACTGGACGAAACCGACCTCTGCTGAGCAAACGTTGACAGTGTTGTATTTCTGAGAAGAATTCCGACGACTCAACTGCGTTTACGGCCCAACGAGCCATCGATTCCAATAGCCTGGCCCGGAGGGCCAGGTCCACGAACAAGAAGAACATTTTCAGGCCCAACGGGCTGGCAGTTCATCTCCAGGGCTCGACGAATGACCGGCCCGTTGGGCCTGAAAGATCGTCTGGGGACGATTTCCCTGGCCCGTTGGGCCAGGCTATGTAAACTGCTGGCCCTTTGGGCCGGAACACAAGAACTCCGAATCTTGCCACACCTCGCGAAACTTTCGCGGCAGGACACCGCGACTGTGATTTGACTGAGTTGCGGGCGAAGCCCGCCCCAAGACCACTTTCGTGCCACTGTACCACAGAGGAGACTTCAGAGACCCGGACAACTCGGTAACATAAACGCGAATTAATGTCGCTACCGAAGCTCTGCAACCAACGCTGAGACAGCTTCCGTCAGAAGCGGAGAAACGAATGCACGGCGATCCGATGATTGGTAAAAATATGAAAGTATCATCTCCACACTGTACATTATACTGAGGCACGGCACCTTGACCGGACGCTCTCTGATTTTGCATTTCCGAAAGATCTTCCTCATCGATGAGTTCACGCAACAGCCTCCGACAACTGGTTGTCATCAATGTGGTCGGACTGACGCATGAGATGATCGGTGAGAATACTCCCAACATCCGGCGGTTGCTGGAGACCGGGTTTGCGCGACCGATGGCAACCGTGCTGCCTGCCGTCACCTGCACCGTCCAGGCGACTTTGCTCACGGGATTGATGCCGGCGCAACACGGGATCGTGGCGAATGGATGGTACTTTCGTGATCTGGCGGAGGTCATGTTCTGGAAGCAGTCGAATCACCTGATTCACGGCGAACGAGTTTTTCAGACGGCGAAGAATCGCGATGCGTCGCACACAACAGCCAAGATGTTCTGGTGGTACAACATGTATGCCGATGTGCAGTGGTCAGTGACCCCACGGCCATCGTATCCGGCGGACGGTCGCAAAGTTCCGGACATCTACAGTGAGCCGCCCGAATTCCGCGACGAACTGCAGAGAAAGCTCGGACGATTTCC